>JAKSLC010000061.1 GCA_024401415.1 Bacteroidales bacterium
GACAACGACACAGGCATGCATAGTATGTACGTCGGCGAAATCATTAATGTCTGGAAAAAATAATATAGGGCATCGATGTGCAGATGACTTTTGCCGGTTGTAATATTCATTTGCATGAATAATCAGCAAATGAATATTTCAACGGAATTGATTTACGCCATCAAATAAAACGACTATTTATATCGCCATAAGCCGCACCTTCTACCTCAACTCCACATCTCCACGCACCTCGCATCAAACTCTTCGGTCACCTTCACCATCCAGTCTGGCAACTTCTTCAGGCATTTATAAACAAGTGGCTCTGGCATCGATCGATAGTACGCATAGGCCATAGGCCCGGATATAGCCGCAAGTGTATCTGCATCCCCACCTAATGATATCGCTAGTTTTATACAGTCAGCAGCTTTATTGCGCCATACTCTTTTGTCCTATGTGTTCTCCCTTCGTATGCACTACCGACAATATCCCCCACCGCCGCACTAAGCAATAAATTCTTCATAATGGTAAATGCTCTCTCAAACTATTATCATAAGTGGAGAGAATCTACTAAGAAAAGAGACTAATCCTCATCCGTGCCGTGCACTTTCATCCCCTCTCTTCAAACTCTTCTGAAAGAGCCACAGGCCCATAATGCCACATCTTAGTCTCTTCCTTCTCTAGTTTCTTATATGTTTCCGAATGATAAAAATCAAGCATAGCTTCCAGTAATCCCTCTTTCTTCTCTCTCGCTATAATCACAGCCGTATCTGTGACTTTCCCCGGCAAAAGCAAGTAAAGGTTCTCTTGCGTGATCTCTCCGTTCATACCTCACCCTCCTTTCTTTTAGCAATAAACTCATCTATATCTTCTACAATCCACTGCTTGCTCTGCGTATGCAGCACATCGTAGAATCTTACTAGATAGTCAACAACACCACACTTCTCAAACAAATTCACAACAGCCTCCCCATTCTGCCCGATATGCATTTTATATGCCTCAACGCAGAATGACACGAAATACACTATATCTTTCTCTTTATTCATTGCCAAAATACTCTGACGCAAATATAACCACAAATCCCAATTGTACAATATTCTCCCTACACTCCACCAACAGATCCCCTTACACCAACTTCACATTATTCTTATGCCTGTCCTTGTCTCTCTTAGTCTTCTTCTCAAAACTCTTCTCTAACGCCTCAGTCAAATCAACCCCAGTCTGATTCGCAAGGCAAATCAACACCCATAGCACGTCAGCCATCTCTTCTGCAGGGTCCTGGTTCTCTCCCTCCTTGAAACTCTGTTCCCCATATTTCCTGCTCATCACTCTGGCTAGTTCTCCCACTTCTTCAGTAAGTATAGCCATATTGGTAAGTTCATTGAAGTACCTGACCCCATGCTCTTTTATCCAGGCATCTACCTTCTTTTGTGCTTCTTCTATTGTCATGTTGCAATTATTCGTAATGTCACTACAAAAATAGGGTTATTTCAACAACATCAGTCTCGGTACATAATTAAAAAACTGCGAGCAACTATAGTCTTCCCCGAGTGTAGCCCGAGTAGAGACGGAGCGCTCCGTCTAAAAAACAAATACAAAAACTGCGATGAATAAAGGAGCATTATAGGACTAATGTATGTCTACCATAGTACGTTTCTTTGCATTGTCAATTGTTTTTGTATACCTTCGCGGCAGTTAACAAATTGTTTTTATTATGAATCAAAGACTGTATTATATTGATTACGTCAGACTTTTTTTGTGCTGTACAGTTATTTTCCACCATGTCGCGATAGGTTTCGGTGCAGCTGGAGGTTGGTATTATTTTTCTCCAACACGCGTTGAGGGTATCTCAGAACTTTTGTATTCTATACAAATGGGTATAGATCAGTCTTATTTTATGAGCTTGTTCTTTTTCGTCTCGGCATTGTTCACGCCTCGTTCTCTAGACAAAAAGGGTGTGTCTGCTTTCTTGAAGGATCGTTTCTTTAGGTTGGCAATCCCAATGTTGGTCTATATTTTCATTATTCACCCTCTTCTCGTTTGGTATATTTGGGGTATGGGGGCTAGCTATCAATTCGAATTGGGCCCTCTTTGGTTTGTCTTTTCACTTATATTTTTTGAGCTGACTTATATCTTGGTGAGAAAACTGAATATCAATCTTCCTAAAGTATGTATTAACAGTTTCTCTATGTCTGTCTTTGCTCTGGTGACTGGTGTCGCAGCTTTCATCCTTCGTCTTTTCGTCGATACTCGTCATGCTACTATGGGTATTGTCTTCGCTAATTTTGTCCTTTACGTCGCCATGTATAGCATGGGTATCGTTGCTTCTAGACAGAATTTGCTGGAGACTCTCTCTCCTCGCCGTGCTTATAAATGGCTCGCTATAGCGTTCGTTACTTGGATTGTTATGCTGGGTGCCGCATATTCGCATATCGAGGATACGGCTGGTGGTTGCAATGTCACTTCTTTTGTCTATTCCGTTTGGGAGTCTGTTTCTTGTGTGGCTATATCTTATTTCTTGCTGACTATGGGTAAGACTTATCTTAATAGGTCACATCCTTTCTTTGAGAAAGTGTCTGCTGATTCTTTCTTGGCTTTCGTCATTCACCCGTTCCCTGTAGTTTGGCTCACTAAGCTGATGGAGAATACTGCTATTTGCCCCGAGCTGCTGATTCCTATTACTTCAATAATGGCAATATTCGTCTCTTTCTGTATAGCCCATTTCATAAAGGTTGTCTCTCATAAATTGCATTATAGATGGGTGTAAGCCCCACCTTATATATTTTATAGTAATTCCTTATACCGGTGTCGTTCCTACGATTACCGGTTTTTTCTTTCAGATATAGTACAGTCATATCTTTTGCCATATCTATATTATCCGTCTCTCTGTTCTCCGTCTTAAATTAATGTTTGCGAGCAACAAGTACCCTCCCCGAGCCTCTCCCGAGTATACTCCTATACCTCGTATTTCGCCCCATATCAAAAAAATTTGCAAAATATCTCGTTTTTTTTTGGAAGTCTCAAAAATGTCTATACCTTTGCAGTGTACTACTTAGGTAGAACACAAAAACAACGCGTAAACCTTAATTATTTGATAGTATGAAAAAATTTCTGACAACAGTCTTGGCCGTGATAGTCGGAGGTATTATACTCAGTATATTGCCTTTTTTAGTTATGGTCGGCATAGCATCTTCGTTTGGTGATGATACCGTGACTATTAAGCCTAATACAGCTTTGGTTTATAATCTCGAAACAGTCGTTGGTGATATCAACGAGAGTGACCCAATGGCAGAGATGATGAATCGTATGTATGGTCTTGAACGTCCTTCTATTGGTCTTCCAACAGTTCTAGATAATATCGATAAGGCTGCAGTAGATGCTAATATTAGCTGTATCATTCTTGAAGGTGCCGTTTCAGGCGCTAATGCTGCTAATATGAGAGAGATTCGTAATCATCTTATCGATTTCAAAAAGTCAGGTAAGCCTGTTTTCTACTACTCAACTTCAATATCTCAATCCGGACTCTACTTAGGCTCTATCGCAGACCACGTTTCTATGGCTCCAGAGGGCCTTATGGATATCTCTGGCGTATCTACTCAAACTATGTTCTATAAGGATCTCTTGGATAAACTCAATGTTGAAGTGCAGATTATCCGTCATGGTAAGTTTAAGTCGGCTATCGAACCTTATATTCTTAATGGAATGAGCGATGAGGCTAAACTCCAGACTCAGATGTACGTCGATGCTATGTGGGAGACTCTTCGCGATGATATCGCTTCTTCTCGTAATATCGATCCTAAGGTCATCGATGCTTATGTAAATGATTACGATTTCTCTAATCCAGAGAAGGCTGTCTCTCTAGGTATCATCGATAATATCCTCTATCGCGACGAGTTCCTCTCTATGGTAAAGTCTAATCTCAATATCAATCAGAAGGATAATATCGAGAGTGTATCTATCAAAAAGTATACAACTTGCCCTGTATATCGCCCCGAGAAGACTTTCGCAGCTCGTAAGATCGCCCTCATTACCGCAGCCGGCGAAATTTATGATGGCTCTAATACTATGGATGACCAGAATATCTATGGCGACGACTTGGCTAAGTCTATCCGTAAGGCTCGTACCGATGAATCTATCGAGGCTATAGTTCTTCGTGTCAATTCTCCTGGTGGCTCAGCTGTCGCTTCTGACGTTATCTGGCGCGAGGTTAAGTTGGCTCGCGAGGTTAAGCCGGTAATCGTCTCTATGGGACAGTATGCAGCTTCTGGTGGATATTATATCTCTTGCGCAGCTGATTATATTTTCGCTCAGCCTAATACTCTTACAGGTTCTATCGGTGTATTCGGTATGGTCCCTTGTCTTAAGAAGGCTATGGATAAGGTGGGTGTTCATACTACAGGCGTTACAAGCCACGGCGAACAGCCTCTCTCTTACTATAATCCTCTCTCTCCTAAGCAAAGAGCTTTCTTCCAGAATTCTGTAGAGAAGACTTACGCTACTTTCACTTCCCGTTGCGCTGATGGCCGCCATTGCTCTCAGGAGCATATCGATAGTATCGGTCAAGGTCGCGTGTGGGCTGGTCGCGATGCTATTAATATCGGCCTCGTCGATGAACTTGGTTCTCTCGATGATGCAATTGCAATGGCTAAGGCTAAGGTAGGTATCGTGGGCGAGGCTAATATCGTTCCTTTCCCAGAGCCTCAGGAGCCAATGGCTCGTATGATGCGCCAGATGGGTCTCGATACTAAGGCTTCTATCGGTAAGTTGGTCTTCGGTGAATCATATCAGTTGGTTCAACGTGCTCAATCTGTCTCTGATAAACCTTCGGTTAAAACTCGTCTCGAACAGGATATTCAGATTTTATTCTAATTAATACAACAATTTCTTCATTATTTGACGTTATGAAAATAATTCACTCATTAAAATCGTTCGTAGCAGCCGGTTTGTCCGTTATTGCTTTTTTGGTTGCGACTGGTTGCTCTTTCGAGTACTCCGTTACCATAAGTGGCATAGATCCATCAGGGGTAAATGTTACGCGTTCTGGTGCTTTGACTCTTTACGACAAGTTAGATGTTAGCTCTTGCGTTAATGTCTCTTTCGAAATCGGTAATGATTATGCATACACTCTCACTGCTGATAGTCTCATAGTTGATAGTTATGAGGTCGTTCTTGAAGGGTCTAAGTTGAAGGTGCATAAGAAGAATGGTGTTTCAATTAGCCTCAAGTCTAACTCAGATGTCTCTTTGGTGCTCACCGTTCCAAGTTATGATGCTTTCTCTTCCCTCGACATCGATTTGTCGGGCGCTTCTAAGGTGACTATTCCTGAGTTTAATATGTCTAATCTTAATGTCGATTGTAGCGGCGCTTCTAGAGCTAATATCGCCGGAACTAAAGTTGCTGATAAGTTAAGCCTCGATTGTTCAGGTGCATCTTCAGCCGTTTTAGAAGGCGTTTCTATAGCTGATTTGGCTTGCGATTGCTCTGGCGCATCTACTGCAACCATCAATGGTGTTGTATCTAAGTTCTCTTGCGATTGCTCTGGTGCATCTAGCGTAATTTCTTCTGATCTGAAGATTAACGAGTCGGCTTCTTATGACTGCTCAGGAGCATCTAGGGTAACTACAGGTGATTTGACTGATATTGCAGTCGATTTCAGAGCTAGCGGAGCTTCCTCTATTTCTTATAGCGGTGAACCTCGTGTCAACTCTATGAATGCTACAGGAGCTTCTCGAATCAAGAATTAATTCTTGTCTCTAATTACATTTTGAAACCAATATATGGCGCTACGTATATGTAGCGTAGCGCCATTTTTGACTCTCAATTATCCACTTGTATTCATTAATTCCCCAAAAAATCGTAAGTATCAAGTTTTTTTCACTCTGTCAACTTCTATTTTTAGCCACATTTTTTGATGCTAAATCTATCTGAAGATGACACTCAACTTTCAAATCGTAAGCTAATTTCTGACATTCGTTAAAAGCTATTCTTGTGAAAAATTTCACACGCTAAAAAATATGGTGTCATAATTAACAACATATTGGAATAGTTTATATATTCGCAATGTCAAACAACGACAAACAAGAAACTAAAACAACAATAAAACACTTAAGGCTATGAAAACTGTAAGCATCAAAGCAATCATGAGCATTTTCGCTCTCGCATCAATGATAACATTTGCAAACGCTGCAAATTCAAACGATAAGCATGTATACAACAATGATGTTGTAGAAAATGGTAAAATCGTAGTTCGCGAGGTTTGTTCTGAAGAGAATGGCCTCCTCACTCTCAAGAGCCGCTCTGAGATGGAGTATACTGATAATGGACGTCTCGCCGTAAAGCGCGATTTCTCATGGAACGCAGAATCTTCTTCATGGGTATTCGTTCGTAGCGTCTCTTACTCGTACTCAGAGGATTCTTATACTATTACTTATACAGATGCTAAGGGTAATACGTCTATCCTTCTTCAAAGCAAGTAATTAGAAAGATTTTTCAGAATTTTTCTTTCGCATAAATAATAGAGGTTTAAGATGAAGCATCTACGTCGTTGAGACGTAGATGCTTTTTTTCTTGGCGCTCAGCCAGCTCGGCGTTTCCCTCTCTATCTTAGTTTTTCTTGAAAAGTTTTGCAACGCAACCAAAATATCCCCACTTTTGCATGTACATATATAAGTATCTAACAATGGACAATCAGACTATCATCTATGCTACCGTAATTATTGCTGCAATCGCTGTTCTTGGTCGCGTAGCTATTAATTATCAAAAAAAAGGCTCTATAAAATGGTATAAAATCCTTTTGCTTGCTGTCGCTATCGTCGCTTTTCTTGTCGGTTACGTGAATGTCGACCCTCAGCGGGTTATTGATTCTTGGCGCGGTGAGGCAACTCTCGCAGAGTCTTATCATAGAAATATAGCTGGCCGCGTACCTGGACCGGATATCCCTTGCGCAGGTAAGGTTTTCGCAGATGGCGGACTCTATTGTGCTCCTGTTGTAGATTCTCTTTCTCGAACTGATTATTTTATCATCAAGATTATTGCTCTCACTGATGCTACGGAGCGCGATGTCGAATTGTCAGAGGATAATCGCGAACGCATCAAACGTAAGACAACAATGTTCGAGGTCACTAAAAAGCCAAAGGATAATGCAGAGAAGTATCTGCCTCTCTATAAGTTGTCTCTTACTTCTGGCTATAAGGTTCTCGCCGCTATTGATGAACGTGATGCAGAGAATCCTAAATGTCTCCCAGTAGCTCGTATCGTCGAGTCTTCTGATAGGTTGATGTCTATAGCAGCAAAATTGGATACTACTATCGTGCCCGAGTCTTATCTCATGTGCTTCAATTCTGATGAATATTCTAATAATCAGACAAATTACTTGATATATCGTGCCATAGCTGGTCTCCTTTTCGCCATCGTAAGCGTGCTGGTTCTCATGTCTATTAAGCGTTTCTCAAAGTAGTATAGAGTCGCTTTTTTAATAAATGCCTATATTTCATATAAAGATTTCATAATATGCCCAAGAGTACTCGCTCTTGGGCTTTTGCTTTTTATAGTAACAATTCGCGCTCTATTGCGTATACTTGCCCCAAACAGGACAAGTAATGCAGAAAACAGAAATAATGATAATTGCTATAGATGGTCACTCTTCTTGTGGAAAGAGCACAGTGGCTAAGGAATTGGCAAAAAAACTTCATATAGCCTATGTTGATACAGGCGCTATGTATCGCTCAGTCACTTTATATGCCCTCCGTAATGGTTTTATTAAGGACGGCCAGTGTGATGTGCAGGCTCTCGAAAATGCTTTCGACAAAATCAAAATATCTTTCCATTTCAACGTCGAGACTGGTACAAATTGTACTTTCCTCAATGGCGAGAATGTCGAGTCCGAAATACGCGGACTGGAGGTAAGTAGTAATGTTAGTATGATAAGCGCTATCCCTCAAGTTCGCCACCGACTGGTCGATTGGCAGCGTCAAATGGGCGAGGAGAGGTCTTTGGTTATGGATGGTCGTGATATTGGTACTGTCGTTTTCCCTCGTGCTCAGGTGAAGATCTTCATGACAGCCTCTGATGAGGTGCGCGCTCAGCGTCGCTACGACGAATTGAAGGCAAAGGGCCAAGAGGCTTCCTATGATGAGGTCCTCTTTAATGTCCGTGAACGAGATCGTATCGATAGCACTCGCGCAGAAAGCCCTTTGCGTAAGGCTGATGACGCAGTATTGCTGGATAATAGTAATATGACTCGTGAGGAACAATTCCAGTGGATCCTGAATTTGATAGACACTAAAACTAAGAAATAATTCCAACCCATATTTTGTAGATATGAGAATTGTGATTGACAATGGTTCAGGTTTTTGCTTCGGCGTACGTCGCGCCATCGCAACACTAGAGCAAGAACTACGCCGTAAAGGAAGCATTCACTGCGTTGGTGATATCGTCCATAATGAACGAGAGATCGAACGTCTCCAGAAATTAGGCCTAAAGATAATTGATAATGCTGGTTTGTCTAAGCTTAAGAACTCTAGCGTGCTTTTCCGCGCTCATGGGGAGCCTCCTGCTTCTTACGAGATTGTCGAGAAGAATAATCTTAAGCTTATCGACGCTACATGTCCTGTAGTTCTTAAACTTCAACAGAGTATTCGCCTCGCTTGGCAAAAGCAGAAAAAGTTGGGTGGTCAGGTTGTCCTCTTCGGTAAGAAGGGGCATGCAGAGGTTATCGGCCTTATGGGGCAAACTGATAATGAGTGTATTCTCGTCGAGGATGAATCTCAGATTGATAGCATAGATCCTAATAAGCCATGCGTCGTTTTCGCTCAGACTACCAAGGATCCTCAACAGTATATGTCTCTTCTCCAGAAGATTCAGGCTCGTACTTCTATAAAGATTGAGGCTCATAATAGTATCTGTCGCCAGATGGCAGATCGCGCTGAACAACTTAAGAGTTTCGCTTTGCAGTATGATACTATATTGTTCGTAGGTGGCGCCAAGAGCTCTAATTCTAAGGTGTTGTACGGTATCTGCAAGGATATTAACCCTTCAAGTTATTTCCTCACTTCTGAAGAGGATCTCCAAATGTCTTGGTTCGAGTCTAAGCCCGAGGCTATCGGTATTTTCGGCGCAACATCCACTCCTCTCTGGCTCATGGAACGCGTCAAGGCTCGTTGCATGGAAATGCTGAATGTGTAATAACAGTATTATAATAATCAACTTTTTAGATGGAGAAATTTTTCAGTGTACTAATAACCATTCTTCTTGCTATTTATGTGCTTAAGTTCATCGGACGACTTATCTTCCCTTGGCTCCTTAAGCGCCTCTTTAATCGTATGCAGAATAAAGCCAACGAACAGTTCTCTTCAATGTTCGGCGGCCAGTTTTATGGACAGAATCAAACCGAGGATTATCAGCAGTCTTATTCTGATGATAACGAACCTCAGATAACTATTACTAGACCAAATAATGCACAAAAAGAAAAACCGTCAAGTTACTCTGAACTTGACGGTCAATACGTAGATTACGAGGAAGTAAAATAATTAAATAAAATAAAACTCTCTAGTTGGTCAATAATCCTCGTAATGTTCGCTGGACATATTTTGTATTTGTTGTGCAATCATGTTTAGTTAATACCTGTTCGTACCAAAATACTCTCTCTCTAGTCTTGTTCCCTCTCTTGTTCTGACATTACAAAGTTCGCTTTTATACTCTAAACCCTTTTTCATTCTTGTTACAAAGGTTTCTTATTGGGTATCATTTATCATTTTTTCGCTTGTTACATGTAACGCACAAGAAAAAATATACTCATTAATGTATCATACAGAGTATTTTATGCGTAAACAAAAATTACATTAATAATAGGGGTTATGTATATTGCAATAGCTGGTAATATAGGTTGTGGTCGCGCAGATCTCATACGTCTTATTAAAGAACGTCTGGGTTGGTATACTTGTGACGATTCTAATGAGGTTAATCCATATCTCGATGATTTTACAAATAATATATATAGGTGGTCTTTCAGTAGCCAGTTGTGGTATCTCGGACAGCATTATCGTGAGACTCAGCGGCTTCTATGGCACGATGGAGTAGTTGTTCAGCCTCGTACCATGATGGAGGATATGTATATATATGCGTATAACCTATACGCTATGGGCGCAATGGATCAGCGCGATTTCGAAACGTATACCAGAGTGTTCGAAAATTACCACAACTCTGTCTCCCAGCCTGATATTATTCTGTATCTCCGCGCTTCTGTACCTACTTTGCTTGAGCGTATTCTTGATGGACAAAGTAAATATGAGTCTAATCTGGATTCAAATTATATTATGAGACTGAATGAACGTTACGAGGAGTGGATCCAGAATTATAAGGGAGATGTCCTCGTTATCGATGTCGATAGCAGAGATTGTTTTACAGATGAAACAAATATAGAGGCTTTGCTTACAGTCCTTAGAAATGTTGTCAAAGAGCATGATAGAACGAAGTATAATCCTCGGTAACTGCCTCTAAATGTATTTTATACAACTCGAACTCTTTTGGTGAATTATTCTTAAATAATACGTTAATCTCTTCTCTGCTTGAAACTTTTTGAATTATGCCAAGGTAGAATACCAGTGAAAGGAGCAAACAAAGACTCTTGTCTGACCTAATAAATACACACTAAGTATAACACTGACTAAGAAATATTTGAAGGTATGAAAAAGTTATTGGTTAAAGGTTTAATGATGCTTGGCTTTTTAGTAGTATTGTCTTCTGCCGCTAAGGCTCAGATGGCGCAGTTCCAAGCTCTCTACATTTACAACTTCGCTAAGAATATCGGGTGGCCAGCTGAAGATGCGCAGAATGATCTCGTGGTTACAGTTATTGGCGATAATGAATTGGTTGACGAACTTAATAAGTTGGCTCAAACCAAAAAAATCGGAGCTCGTAAGGTCTCTGTAAAGGGCGTAAGTTCTGTTTCAGGGCTACCTAAGAGCGATATAATTTTCCTCGGTGAGAGTATGAGCTCTCAGATTGCAAGTTTGGTTGCAAATCAGAAGGGAAAGAAGACTCTTATCGTGAGTGGTAAATCTGGTCTTTGCGCTAATGGTGCTGGCGTATCGTTCGTAATGGTCGGGTCAAAGCTCGGGTTCGAGATCTCAAATAATAATATTACTGCAGGTGGCTTGCAGGTATCTCAGAAACTTCTTGCTTTAGGAAATGAGGTTAACTAATGTACCGCGCGCACATTAGTTTACACATAGAAATATTCAACTACTAATTCAGCTACTAATTCAACACTATTTTTATTCACATGAAAAGGTTATTGCTTTTCGCATTGGCTTGTCTCTTCATGTTCGGAGAGGCAGATGCTCAGGGTAAGTATACCAAGGAGCAGATTCTTAGCATGTCTATTGAGGAATTGTCAGACCTCCCTTTGGAGGACCTCATGGCAGCAGTCGAAACACTCGGTGTTTCCAGCGTAGATGAACTCTTCGCTATGATCATGAACAAGAATGTCGCTTCTGCATCTAAGAAGGAGGAAAACGCATTCACTTCTCCATTGTCTACTACCGTTATTACTCGCGATGAAATGCGTTCATGGGGCGTTTCCACAATTGAAGAGGCTTTCCGCCTCATTCCAGGTGTCGTTGTTCAAGAAAAGTCTAACGGCGTATACGACGTCTATATTCGTGGCTTGAATAATGTTCCTGATGGACAGCGCCTTTCTTACGCAGAAAACCAGAATACTCTTTTGATGGTCGACGGCCGCGATGTAACTAACTATGTTCAAGGAGCTGTCTTTTTCGAGACTCTCCCTGTTTCAATAGAGGATGTCGCTCGTATCGAGGTTGTACGTGGCGCTTCTTCTGCTCTCTATGGCCAGAATGCCGTACAGGGTGTTATCAATATCATCACAGATAAGCCTACTTCTTCATCTCCTATGGTGCAGGGTAGTATTCAGACTGGTAACCAGAATTCTACAATGGCGGATATCGCTTTGCGTAAGGCTGTGAACGATAAGTTCGCTTTCGGCCTCTCGTTTAATATGCAGACTCGCCAACGTAATACTGATAAGATTTTTGTTCCTTTCAGTGTAAATAAGGTTGATAAGACGAATTCTGATGAGCACTTGTATACTAGCGACCTCCTGTATATGTATAATGCAGCTGATAAATCATATACTCCTATGTCTAAGGTCGGTCACTGGGTATCTGTGTCTGAGTTGCGTAACATTAAGCGACTGAATCAGGATATGGCTAATCAGGGTATCCCTAATCCTTATTATAATGCTTCTCCTTATCAGTACAATCCTGAGAAGTTGTTCTCTAATCCTGATATGTCTCGCGAGACTTATGGAACAAATCTCTATTTGGCCTTGACTCCTGCCGAGGAGGTTCGCTTTGATCTTACTGCTGGTTATCAGAATTCTGATGTCATTACTACTGATGCTGAACAGCAGGTATGGTCTACTGGCGGTCGCGCTTCTAAGTCTGCTTATGCTAACTTGAATGCAGCAATCAAGGATTTGCATGTCAATGCAAGTTATAATCAGGGTCCCGTCGAACTCGCTAAGGGAGTGCCTGGCTATAAGGTTAAAACTAAGAACTTCCGCGCAGGAATCGATTATGATATCAATATAGGTGATTTGTCTATCCGCCCCGCAGTGGCTTATAATAAGTATCTGACCGAGAATTACGCTCCTTCGGGAATCGTTCATTTCGATATGGGTTATGATGGCTATGGCGTTGTGGCTCCTGATGGTGCTAAGGTGGCTGTGTCAAATCTTTTGAAGGATGATGCTTCTTTTAGCTCGGTTTCTCCTTCTCTACGTCTCGATTATAAGGTGGATGGCTGGCGTTTCATCGGCGCTTACCGCCTCGATAAGACTGATAACCCTGATAAGGCTAACCATTCTTGGCAGGCTGCTATCAGTAAGGAGGTCGGCTTGCGTAATTTCCTCCGCGTCTCTTATGGTCGCTCTACTCGTTCGGCTAACTTGATGAACTCGGATGCAGACTTTACTTATGATCGCTATGGTATGAATGCTCCTCGCTTCATGCTGATGAAGGGTTCTGAATATGACTTGGTTAGCTTGGATGGTGTCGAGTTCGGTTGGCGTTCTCGCCCTACTGACCGTTTGCTGATCGATGCTGAGTTCTTCTATTCTAAGTCGTCTGATTATAGCGCTCATACCGCTAGTGAGGCTAACTTTACTCTCACTCAGAACCGTTTGTCTCAGTATCTGATCGATCGTGAGTCTGCTTTGAATGATATGTATGTTCAGGCTGGTAATGATATGTCTCAGGTCCAGGGTATCTCTTTTATGCACCCATTGAATGGTATGAAATATATCCTCGAGGATGTATTTAATACAGCTACTACTATTCAGACGACTAACTTGCCTCTCGAGGCTACTCAGTTTGGCGCTAGTGTCAACTTGGACTGGATCGTATCTTCTAAGTTGATCGCTAAGTTCAATGTCAATTACCAGCGTACAATATTCGATAACTATTACCTCTATAATCAGGAGGATGCTTTGATGAATATGGTAGTAATGTCATATATGAATGTGTCTCGTGTACTCGCTGATCACGATAACCGTGTTATTGCTTTGGCTAAGGAGGCTGGTATTTCTCCACTTGAGGCTGGCGTACAGGTAAGAGCTCTTATGACAACTCCTGAGTATATGCAGGCAGCTGGTGTTAAGCCTGATACTCGCACTAATAGCTTCTATCTCGGTAACGCTCAGTATATTACTCCTGAAATGCAGAATGGCCACCTCAATAAGGCTACTCCAAGTATCTATGGTATGTTGGGCTTGATATATAAGCCTGTCAGCCAAATTAATATCGCTGCTTTCGGTAATGTCATCGGCCGTCGTACCTATTTTACAGCTTATGGCTCAGAGAAACTTAGCGCTCGCTATACTGTTAACTTGAAGGTTGGCTACAAGCCTACTGATATTTGCGAGGTGTTCTTCAATGCTCATAACTTGTTTAATAACGAACAGCAGGAGTATGTATATATGGACAAGATCGGTGGCCTCTATTCTTTTGGCGTGAATTTCAAGTTCTAGAATTTTTTTCATGATGATACGGGAGATATAATCTCCACTATACCTCTATTGATTATCCCTGATTCTTCCCGAATCAGGGATTTCTTTTTAATCTCCCTAAAATAAAAAATTACGATGAACAAGGGACTTCCCCGAATGCTCCCTATACCTACGCTCACACTACAGTGGTATTATTAATTAGTATTAATTCTTACTTTTTGCCCGACATTCTTGAAACATTTCGCTTTGTTGTAGGGTAGAAATTGGATAGAGAAGCAGATAAATATCTTCTCTTCCGCAATATCGTGCGGGTATGCGCTAACAGCCAACTACTGTTTTTTTTACAATACTGTTTTACATGAAAAAGCTGATACTTTTAACGCTGGCATGTATATTCTTGCTCAGCGAGGCAGATGCTCAGGGTAAGTATACCAAGGAGCAGATTCTTAGCATGTCTATTGAGGAATTGTCAGACCTCCCTTTGGAGGACTTGATGGCAGCTGTAGAAACTCTTGGTGTTTCTAGCGTAGACGAACTCTTCGCTATGATTATGAATAAGAATGTCGCTTCTGCTTCCAAAAAGGAAGAAAACGCATTCACTTCCCCTTTGTCTACTACCGTTATTACTCGCGATGAGTTGCGTTCTTGGGGCGTCGGTTCTATCGAAGAGGCTTTCAGACTCGTGCCTGGTGTAGTCGTTCAAGAGAAGACTAATGGCGTGTATGATGTCCAATTACGCGGTTTGAACAATTTGCCTGATGGACAGGCCCTCTCTTACGTAGAGAACCAGAACATTCTCTTGATGGTTGATGGTCGCGATGTTACTAATTATGTTCAAGGAGCTGTCTTCTTCGAAACTCTTCCAGTTTCTATAGAAGATGTGTCTCGTATCGAGGTCGTTCGTGGTGCTACATCTGCTCTTTATGGTCAGAATGCCGTTCAGGGTGTTATCAATATCATCACTGATAAGCCTAGCTCGTTTTCTTCGCTTGTTCAAGGTAGCTTGCAGACAGGTACTAATAGTACAACTATTGCAGACGTGGCTCTTCGTAGCGCAGTGAATGACAAGTTCGCTTATGGCGTTTCTTTCAACTTGCAGACTCGTCAGCGTAGTACTGATAAAATCTCTGTCCCTCGCAATCCACAATTCTTCGAGTGCAATCCTAATGATGTAGAGAATCCATATATACCTCTTACTGACGATTGGTACGCAATTAAGGATTTCGATAATCTCCGTTATTTCGCAACAGCATCTCAGAGCTATTATACTTTCGTGCCTAAGTTCTATGATATGTCAACAATCTTCTCAAAGCCAAAACAGTCTCGTGAGACTTATGGTTTGAATGGTTATTTGGCTTTGACTCCAGCTGAGGAGGTTAGAGTAGATCTTACTGCAGGTTACCAGAATTCATATGTGCTCACAACTAATGTTGAGGATGCTCACTGGGCTATGGCAGGTCGTACTTCTAAGACAATGTATGCTAACCTTGACGCAAATGTCAAGGGGCTCCATGCTCAGGTGTCATATATGCAAGGCCCTCAAGAGTATTCTGCAGGTGTAAAGGGTTATAAGGTGAAGATTAAGAATTTCCGCGCTCAGGCAGAGTACGACCTTTCTTTGGGTGACCTCTCTATCCGTCCAGGTGTGGCTTATAATTCTTACG
>JAKSLC010000062.1 GCA_024401415.1 Bacteroidales bacterium
CTATTTGGAGAGTAGTCTGTGGGTATAGTGTGGGTAGCTTCTGCGTATGTAGAGGATAGCGTTTGGTGCCGCTCCCCCTCAACCATCTATTCCACCATCCACACCTTAGCATCTATCTTTAGCCATTCATTCTTCCACGTGGTTTCAGTCACTCGGCATACGAAGGCTTTGCCGGCGTCCATGAGGCGGGCTACGATGAGATTCAGGTCTCTTGGGACCCAACCTATGCGGTCGTGGTCGAGGTAGATGCCTATGGCGTACTCGTCGTGCTTGTTGTCGGGGTCGCGCTGCATCTTTAGTATAGTGCCTTCTACCAACAGTGGGGCTAGTTCGTTGATCTTCTTGCAAAAGGTGGTGCCTGCTACCGTGATGTCTAGCAGGAATATCTCTCTGGTAAATGGTGCCAGTCCGCCTGCTCCTGCATTGCCACTTAGTAGGGCCATCAGTTCCGGACTTACAGCTACTATCTCTCCCATATTTATAGCGTTGTCTGTAGGTTAAACCTCTCTTCGTACATCTTCTTCTGTGCTTCCAACTGCTCGCGCTCCTTCATTAGCTCATTGCACTCATTGGTTATCCACTCCTCATCGCTAAGCTTATCACGATGGTCGAATGGGAAGGTGCTGTTGAGTTTCTCTATGTCGGCTCGCATTTGCGCAATCTGACCTTCTAGTCGCTCTATCATCTCGTCAAGAGTCTCTTCCTTTGCCACCAGGTCGTCTATATCAGCATCAATATCTATCCTCATCACTATCTCACGCAGCATAGGCAAATTGAGGCTGCGATATGCTGCCTGACCTTGGATGTAGAGGTCGACCATCCGTTGGTCTTGTTTAGGATGCAAATCCGGATGAAGTCGCTTTACGAGCAAACGGTATAAATCCTTCAGTTCCTTGATGTCATCTACAGAAATGGACTCAGCCTCGCGAGCCGCCTTGACGGCCTGTGCCTGGTGCTGAACCATCTTGTAGTAATCCTCTAAGCGAGCGGAGACAATGTTGACAATAGAATCCACATCGGGCATTTCTCCTCTGTTGATAGATGCCTGAGCCAATTCGACTTTCATCTTCAAAGCTCTCACCTCCACGGACAACTTGAAGCACTCGTACTTCAACTGGCCGATGAGCTTGATATATCGGATATTCAAATCGCTCATCTCCACATTGAGCATCTGGTCTTTCTGTGTAAAGAGCGCCAGATACTCCTGACGCAGTTCCTCGACCCTCTTACGCTTTGCCTCTACCTCGGGACTGATTATCAACTCTCTTTCCATAGTACAAATCATTTTCTGCAAATTTATTGCGACATTGTGCCAAACCGTTACCTATAGGAATGATTTATTCAGGATGAAGTCTTTTGAGGATATTCCAATAGACTTTATCGTTACCACTGGCATACGTACCCTTTTCTACAAGCTCAACTCTATACTTGAGCAAGAAATCGTCCCAAAGCTTATTGAGTTTCTCCGCCACTTCCTCTGACAATACTACTCCTGAGTGCCAATGATACCAGTTGACCTCGGGGATGGCACGGCTCAGTTCCTCGCACGTAAGAATAGACACTGCGTCGGGATTGAGCATTACCTCTGGTTTGAATTCACTGTAGTAGATCTTACGACCTTCTCCTCTCCAGTCATCTCCCTGCGTAGGCATAGTGGTAATGGTACCGCACCCAACTATGCCTACACCACCAAGTCCGAGCTTTACCATATAATAACGGTCTCCTATTGTCACCTTGTCGTAATCTCTAATTGCCCAGTTGAGGCAGTAGTCAAGCTCCTCATCGGCATTATAAGATTCGATGGTGTGCAAATGATCCAGCATTCTGAAAGAAGAGAAGCCAGGATTCCATGTAAGTAATACTGTATTCATGATTGTGTCGTATTTAGTTTAATGCAAAGGTATTGAGCGTATGTGCCAAAGTCTTACCTATAGGCAGAAAAGTTGATGAAATTCATGGCAATTCCACGAAAAAATGCCGTGATACTTCATGACGACTGGATAGTTTCAGCATTTTTTGACTCGGGCTACACTCGGGCTAGACTCGGGGAACACCTTTGTTCGTCGTAATTTTTGGTTGTGCGTATGACGTGCGTATGGCGAGCGTATGACGAGCGTATGATGAGCGTATGACGTGCGTATGTGTTTGGAGGGTGACAGGCCTTGGTATTACTGGGGAAAGTCTGGTCGCAAACATTCCAGGATTATTGAATGGATATGTTTGATGTTGTATTATTGTAGGATTTCTGATTTGAGATTGGATTCATTTTAACGAGCTTGTGACAATCCGATTATGATCACATCATCACAATAAATTTGCACAATCTCTTTTCTTGGAGTAGTTTTGCACTACATCGAAAATGCAAATACATATATGTCGACGATAGCCCTGATAGAATTCAACAACTACCACGCAGAATGCTTACTAGCGCAGATACAATACCTAATACAATCTGACTATCAGATTGTATTGATATGCAACATTAAGCAAAAGAACAATGTTGAGTGTTATAGGGAATTGGTTTCAGAGATAAGATACGTAGATCCGCATAAAATTTCAGATTTATGTAAGACCAGATCATACATCATAAAAAACGACATAAACAACGTAATATTCAACACAGCCCATGGATCGGCAGTACTAAAATTCTGTCTAATGCCATTTCCAAGCAGGATAAACTTTGTAGGCACCATACACAACCTACGAAAACTTAAAGACAGCTTGGGACAGAAGCTCATCCACCATCGCCTATCTGGTTTTTATGTATTAGCCAAATACATGAAACACAACGCTGCCAAATACAGCAAACTAAAAAGTGCTGCCTTTTCAGCATCAGTGGCTCCTGTAGCCAACAATGTAGCCAACAATGTAGCCAACAATGGGAACAATGACGAAGTATGTCTGGTAGTTCCTGGCTCTATTGAGTACAAGAGAAGGGATTATGAGTATTTAAAAGAGATTGCCAATTATAAGACAGACATAAAATACAAAATCGTATTATTAGGCACAAAAGGTGACGGACCTACTTTTATTGATTGGATTAAAACGAGTGGTCTTCATGATAAATTTGTTTACTTCAACGAATTTGTAAGCAATGAGATATTTGACTTCTATATGCATAGATGCGACTACCTGTTAGCTCTCATAGAGCCAGGCAGCAAAGCTGCTGAAGACTATATCAACTACAAAATATCTGGCACATTCATACAAGCAGTAACATATCAAAAAGCTATGTTGTGCAATGCAATATTTGAGGAAGTAGCAGACTTTGATTACAACGCAATTTTCTATTCCAATACAAAAGAGCTATTCGATCTTATCCGCCAAAAAGCGACAATATCGAAGTTGGCTGACAACGATTTTGAACTCAATAGGAAAGAATATATAAGTCTGCTCCACTGATATTGGTCTTGACCTCTATACTTTGTTATCTATTTATATATATTTAGCATAAATCAATAAAAGAAAGAAGTATCTTTGCCGCTCAAACAATAGACATTAAATATGTGGGCTTTTTTAGCACTTCTCTCTGCCCTTTGCTTGGGCTTTTATGACGTACTGAGGAAATATTCGCTAAAGCAGAATGCTGTACTCCCTGTTCTTCTTGGATCTACATTCACATCCAGCATTATGCTTCTGCCAGTGCTCATACTCTCACAGATGGGCATTATCTCAGAGGATGCCTATTACTATATCCCTGCCATTCCACTTCACGACCATCTGCTTCTCGTCAACAAAGCAGCTATAGTGCTGGGTTCATGGGTCTTTGTATACTATGGATTGCGAGACCTTCCACTATCCATCGTATCCCCTATCCGAGCCACGGCACCTATATGGACTCTTATTGGAGCACTCATCATATTCCAAGAGCGTCCAAATGGGGTACAATGGATAGGACTTATAGTTACCCTAGCCTTTTTCTTTCTCTTTAGCTTTGCAGGGAAACGAGAGGGCATCAACTTCAAAAACAACCGTGCTGTATGGTTTGTTGTCATAGGAACTCTCATAGGATCATGCTCTGCACTATATGACAAATTTCTGGTGCGAGAGGCGGACATACCACGTATGGCTATTCTATGCTACTACTCGTTCTACCAATTTTTATTAGTTATCCCATTACTATTCATAATCTGGTATCCTAATCGCAAGGCGCAACCATTCCGCTGGGTATCTACTATACCTGCTATTGGTATTGTCATCATCATAGCTGATTTTGTATATTACGGAGCAATAGCTGCACCTGATGCGCTTATATCTTTGATTTCACCACTAAGACGTTCAAATGCACTAGTGGCATTCCTTATGGCATACTTCTTCTTCCACGAACGAAACATGTTACGTAAAGGGCTTTGTCTACTTGGCATTCTCACGGGTATCGCCATTATAGTGATGGGCTCTATAAAGTGAAGATTTTTATTATCTTTGCCACGCAATGAAACAGAATAACATCATACTTATTATAGCCGGTGTAATTGCCTTAATATTCATCGGCTTGTATTTCAACAGCCGATCACAAATGGCTGAAATGGAGGAGGTCCTCACGGAGGAAAAAGAACTGTTGATAACTGAATATCAAGATCTATACACCGATTTCGACTCTCTACGTTCAAACAATACTGAATTGGAGCAGAAGCTTCAGGAGGAGCGCGATCGTGTAGCGCAACTTCAAGATGAGCTACGCACGGTCAAAGCATCAAACGCCCGTCGAATCAAGGAGTTGCAGACAGAGCTGACAGCTATGCGAGGTGCGATGAGAAGTTATATATACCAAATAGACTCTCTCAACCAAACAAATGAGAAACTCAAGAAAGAGAATGTAGGCATGCGCCAGAAAATAGCAGATGCGCAGAAAGCAGAAGCTGAACTAAAAGAACAAAACAATGCTCTTAGCGGCAAAGTACAACTAGCTGCACGTCTAGAGACAAGTGGTGTAAGCGGCATAGGTCTTAACACTAAAGAGAAAGCTACCAGCAAAGCCGGCAAAGCGGCGAAACTAAAAGTCAGCTTCACTATACTAAAAAACATTACCAGTGAAACAGGACTTCGTACGGTATACCTTCGTATAGAGCGCCCTGACGGTCAGCTTTTAATGCATTCGAAGAATGACACGTTCCAGTTTGAAGACCAGCAACTCAATTTTTCAGCGAAGCGAGACATTGAGTATGGAGGACAAGACACAAACACCTACATAGTATACAATGTTGACGCAGGAGAACTTATGGCAGGTGAATACAGCATAGAACTATTCACTGATGGTGAACTAATCGGCAACGGCAAGTTCTCTCTCAATTAGAATCATACTTATCAATTACCCAATTAACCCCATGCGACATGGAAGAAACAAAGACAATAACATTTGACGAACTTGGCCTAAGCAACGAACTACTCGAAGCAGTAAAAAGTAAAGGCTTTGAGACCCCAACCCCAGTGCAAGCTCGTACGATTCCAGAGATACTTAATCATGGACGAGATATCATATCACTTGCTCAGACTGGCACAGGCAAAACTGCAGCATTTGGACTTCCTATAGTTCAACTTGCAGATGACAAGACATCGCAGACACAGGCATTGATACTCAGTCCTACCCGTGAGCTATGTCTACAGATAGCAAAAGACCTTGCCAGCTTTGCTACTACCCGTCAGCGTATAAACATTGTAGCAGTATATGGTGGCAGCGACATAAAGACTCAACTCAAGGCACTTAAAGGTCCTGCTCAGATTGTAGTAGGCACTCCTGGTCGAGTAATAGACCTCATTGAACGAGGCAGCCTCAAGATTGGCAATATCAGATGGCTTGTTCTCGATGAAGCTGATGAGATGCTCAATATGGGCTTCAAAGAAGATATAGAGACGATTTTATCTTCGACACCAGAAGAGCGACAGACACTGCTCTTCTCTGCAACTATGCCTCCTTTCATAGCCAAGATGGTTGGTCAATACATGAAAGATCCTATGGAGATCAAGATTGGACGCACCAATGAAGGAGCATCAACCGTTGAACATCACTACTACGTTGTCAAGGCACAAGACAGATACGCTGCACTTAAGCGCATCGTGGACATGGTTCCTGATATATACGGAATAGTATTCTGCCGTACTCGTCAAGAAGCAAAAGAGGTAGCAGACAAACTTATTGCAGATGGGTACAATGCTGATGCACTGCATGGTGACCTTTCTCAGGCACAACGCGACATGGTGATGCAACGTTTCCGTATCAAGCATTTGCAGATACTTGTAGCGACCGATGTGGCTGCACGCGGTATAGACGTAACTGAACTTACACACGTTATCAACTACAATCTTCCTGATGATCCTGAGGTATATATACACCGAAGTGGCCGTACTGGTCGAGCAGGCAAGAAAGGAATAAGTGTCTCGATTGTTCATACCCGCGAACTTAGCCGCATCAAACAGATTTCCAAAGTTAGCCATAAGGACTTCACACGTGTCATGGTTCCAACTGCCGAGGAGATTTGCCAGGCGAAACTTCGTTATTTCATAGAGGGAGTTGAGAACCAGCAAGTAGATACAGACGGAGCTATAGCAGGGCTGCTGCCAAAGGTTTGCGAGAGACTTGAGACTCTTTCAAAAGAAGAGATAATTGCCAAGTTCGTCTCTGTGGAGTTTGAGAGTGTCAACCGATACTATCAGAATGCAGAAGACCTAAATGTAGAACTTGCTGACGATCGTAAGAAAGGTCGCAAGGGAGAAAAACCAGGCATGCTTGACGAGGCAGATACAGCACGTATCTTCCTAATATAGGTAAGATTGACCGTATCAAGGCTCAGGATATCATAGGACTCATAAATGATTATACCCGAAAGCTACCAAAGAAGGTAAATATCGGACATATAGACATTAACCGCAACTTTTCATTCGTTGAGGTTGACAAGCAATGGGTTGGCGATATCATAGAGCTCATGAACGGCAAGTCTATAGACGGCTTTAAACTAGTTGTAGAGGAGACTACAGCTCGTCCTGCAGGCAAGCCAGACCGTAAAGAACGCAAAGGTGGCAATGGTCGCCGCGGAGATGGACATGGAGAGAGACGAAACGAACGTCGAGACAGGGGCGAACGCAATGAACGTCGTGAGCGTGGCAATGAGCGACGCGAACGACATGGAGAACGCAATAACGATTTCAAGAAAAACAAGGACAAAAAGCGTAACAACGATAAAAAAGGACCTAAGAAATAAGAAGTCAATAACACAATGCAACCTTTATGGATTCATATATTCAGGTTGCTAACCATCGCAATCTTCATTTGGGCTATTCCACAACAAACGATAGCCCAAATAGAAGACAATGCATATCAGAATAACGATACCACCTACTACGATTCGTATGATGACGACTCATATTATGATGATTCATACGACGATTACACTGAAGAATACCACTGGGAGATCCCGTGCGAGCATGCTGGTAATGAGACATACTGGAAAACTCTCACATACAAAGGCAGCATGGAAAACTACAACAAGCCAGCAGGCACAGAGGGGCATGTGCGCATATCAGATTCTTGCATAGACATAGATTGCACTGCCATGCGAATGTATTTCGGCATAGGCAGTCACATTAGAATTACTCCAGAACTATATAGAGTATTCAGAGACCGCGCCGACGAAATATTCGATGTGATAGAAATACGTAAAGGCTTCGGTCCTCACAAAGGGAAGATAATACTATTCATTGGGCAGTGGACAGACGATGGGCATTTACGCAATACAGTTCAACTAATATGTATACCAGTGCGAGTAAATGGCAAACGCCAGTTTGAGCTTCCCAAAGAAAAGCGAGCATGGATAAGTCCTATAGAACAAGTTAGATAACCATTAAATCACATACATAGCAACATGAAATACATGTACGCATTTGCAGATGGCAAAGTAGCCCTCAAAGAAGAAAATGGGCAACTACATATTCCGGAAGTCATCTCATCACTCAGCAAAGAAGATACAGCAGGAATACTACAACTGGAAAATGGAGCAATAGCAACGTCAACTCTTTCTGAAACACAATTGAAGGAATTGGGATTCTCACTGCACGACATCAGAGCATCTCGCCTACAAATTCCTGCTGATGAGTTCAGAGCATTGTGCAGAGCTAAGCAACTTCTTTTTTGGCACAACAATACAATGTTCTGCCCTACATGCGGAGCTCCAACCTTCCGTTCCGACTTCGTAGAAAAAAAGTGTCCGAAGTGTGGCCATCTATCATACCCGCCACTTGCTCCGGCGATCATCGTTAGAGTAGAAAAAGGAGCTGATGAAATACTTATGGTAAGAGCCAAGAATTTTCGCTCAGACCACTATGGATTAGTAGCAGGTTTTCTTGAACCCGGTGAATCTTTGGAGGAGTGTGTAGAAAGAGAACTCATGGAAGAAACCCATATAAAAGTAAAGAACATCAAATACGAAGGGTCACAACCTTGGCCATTCCCATGTGGTGTGATGGTAGGATTCTCAGCTGAGTATGAAAGCGGTGAAATCATCAAGCAAGAAGAGGAGTTAGTTGATGCTCAATTCTTCCATCGTGATAATCTTCCTAAATTACCAGATGGCATGTCCATAGCCCGTCAGCTTATTGACGCTTGGCTAACCAAATAGAGAGTGGTTCATATATTTAAGTGATATACAAATAGAAGAAACCCGCACCAAATCAATGAAAAGCAAAGATTTGATGCGGGCAACCTAAAAAGTACTACTTCAAATACGTTATTTAAACACAGGACCTTCTGCTTCAGCTACTACTCTACCCTCATTAGACAGATAAGGCCATCCTTGCTTATCCCAGAAAAGTTCTTGCAAAAACATTGGACGAGGTCCGCCATTATCAATTTGAGTATCATGACAGTGGTAAGTAATGAAATTACGACCAAGATCGTCTTGGATAATCTCGCCACAATGTCCAGGACCATAAAAACGTTTAGTAGAATATGCCACAGGGCTTGCGACACCACTCAAGAGTTTATTGCCATATTTGTCTACGAACTCACCTTCAAGACTCTTGCTTCGTCCCACGCGTAGTTGGTAAGTGTTGTTATTATACCATCCTGAGCTAACAAAAAGATACCAATACTCGCCATGCTTGTACAAATAAGAACCCTCGAGTACCTTTATTCTACTTGGATCATCATCTGCATTCAATCCAGCAACACGTACATATTCGGCGCCTTCTTTAAGAGCCATACCATCAGATGTAAGTTCGATACGATGAACTCCACCTATACTTCCGAAGAAAAGCCAAACCTTGCCTGTTTCTTCATCGACCACAACCTCAGGGTCAATAGTATCAGCAATACCTGTAACTTTACCCTGTGTGAGTATACCCACAAATTGGAATCGGTTAGGAGAAACCTCCTTTGAGACACAGATAGAAGCGTCATTTGCACCATTATAGCATGCTACATAGCAAAGACGTGTACCATTAACCGTTGTTACATCTGGGGCCCAAAGATTCCATCCTGCTGCTTGAAGTTTTGCCTTTGAATCTTTATCGAATGGATCTATATGAGCATCTTCCCAATCGACAAGATTTGTACTCTTGATAACTACTTCGCAGTTTGTAGACATACTATAGAAATAACCATCATCAGCTTTCCACACTGTTGGATCTGGCCAATCACGCCCCCAAACAGGATTAGTATAAGTTGGCAGTGGGCCATAGTCTGGAGTCTTATCTGGCCCAAGTTCATCGCTACTATTTGAGTCGCACGACGCCATAGATAACATCGCTGCGATTATAAGTAATTCTTTCATATTATGATTTAATAATAGTGATACGACTAAAGCGCTGATTTGAAAACAACATCGATTGACCAATTACGAAGATCGAACGTAATCTTGTAATTACCAGACTCTGTAATATTCCACTTCTTATCAGGGCTACCACCCTTTACAAAATCAAATTCCTTCTCAGCACATCCATTGCTATTAATCTCTATCTGATCTGTAAGAGGCATAATGTAGTCAACATTCCAGTTGCCAGTAGTTACAGGACATTTCATCTCTCCAGCGTATAGAGGACCGTCATATACAAATACAGAAGGCTCTGTCATAGTCAACTCAACAGGTTGTTCGATATTCCAACCAGCAGGAGTAGCATTTCCTACTATGTAGAGAGTTGCAATTTCAAGAGGCAATTTAGACTCGTAAGTAACATCGAGAGTCCAGTTGCGGAGATCAAAAATCAAGGTATAGACACCTGCTTCTGTTACATTCCACTTCTTATCAGGTTGACCGCCATTGACAAGGTCAAAATTTCTCTCTGCGCAACCATTTTTGTTGATCTCAATGTAGTGAGTAATTGGCATCACATAGTTGCAATTCCAGTTGCCCGTTGTGAGTGGGCACTTGATTTCTCCACGATAGAGAGGTCCATTGTATACGAATATCAAAGGATCTTCTTCAGAACGTGTGAGAGCAACAGGCTCATCGATATTCCAACCAGCAGGAGTAGCATTTCCTACCATGTACAAATTGGCAGTCTTAATAGGTAGATTACCTTCGATGATAATCACATCCTTCTCGTCTGAACAGCTAGCCATAGAGAAGCATATTCCAACTAGAGCCAATATATTTAATAGCTTTTTCATTGTTTATTGATTTTAGTTTTCTATAGGCTCCGCTCTGCGAACAGAGCGGAGATCTACATAGGTTTGTTGATATTAGGTTGAGCTATTTAATAACCTGGATTCTGTTTGAGAGCAGAATTTGTGTTAAGAATATCCTGAGTCAAACAGTAGATTTCAGTATGTCTGTCAGCATCAGGAGTCTTGTCCCACCATGTACCTGAAGAGAATTTACCGTAGCGTATCAAATCTGAACGACGACGGCCACCCTCTGCGAAGAACTCACGACCCCACTCATCAAGCATTTCTGCCTCGTTAAGTACGGCAGCGCCCTCTGGAGCATAGAGATAAGTGCTCCAATCTGCCTCTGGATAGTTACGACGGCGAACCTGGTTAAGCAATTTGGCTGCTCCATCGATGTCTCCTGCACGAAGTTTGCACTCTGCCAATGAGTAGTACATCTCTGCAAGACGTATCTCTGTGTAGTCCGACTCCATCTGACCTTCATCGTCGTCTGTATAGAATGGATACTTAGCAAACTGCCAACCTGAATTGTGGTCACCATCTTGAAGAGTACTTGTAGCCTTATCAATCCATCCTTCTTCAGCTTGGAACTGACCTACAGCATCACGGATATTAAGGTCATACTTACCGTTAGGGTCTTTCACAAAACCGCCTGTACCATCCTGACATGGGAGTTTTCCGAAGAAGAACATACCTTCACGACGGCTATTGCCGAGGTTCTTGTAAAGCTTCAAACGGTAGTCATTTGGATACTTCTGGAACTTGCTTACTGTATTGCCAAGTTCATAAGGAAGCATCTCTCCGTTTGGAGCGTGGCTAGGTGTACATGCATACATACAGTTGTGGTCGCCACCTTCTGACTTAGCATCGTTTACATAGTGCTTAATCTGGGCAGGAACTGTCCACCAGTATACGTCGCAACCATAATGCCAGAAGCTGTATGCCATTGAGCCAGGGAAACCGAAGATAACCTCGTTACAATTCTCGTTGTTCCAGTCAAATGGAGCATCCCAAGTATCAGCAAGTGTGTAGTTGCCATACTTGCCATCAATGATGTTCTGTGCGTATGTTGCGCAGTCCTCGTAACGGTCTTCTCCTATATATACCTTTGCATTGAGATATAGGCGAACGAGAAGAGCAGCTGCACTTGCCTTGGTCCACTGACCTTGAATTCTGCCATTGCCGCCATCGGCATTTGGCTTAACAGCGAGAAGATCGATACAGATCTTGAGTTCGCTCTCTATGAAATCGAACAATACCTTAGGATCGACCTGCTCCATTGTGTTGAGGCTCTTATCGTAGTAGCTCACAACGAGAGGTACATTACGGAACTCGTCGATCAAACGAATATAGAACCATGTACGGAGTGTACGACTCTGAGCCTTCAAGTTGTTCCATTCTGCCTGAGTGAAACCGAATTTGTCAGGATTAAGATTCTCAAGGTCTTCTATTACGTAGTTACACTGACCGATACCCTGATAGCAACCTGTCCACTCTGTCTGAATGTTGTCATTTGTGTCTGTCCATGTGTGGTAATGGAGTCTGCGCCACTTGCCACCATCTTCCCACCACGAGTCGCGTGTACAAGTGATAAGCTGGTCTGCTGCGAGCTCATTGAGAGCTTGACGAGGCATGATACTCCAGTATGCGTGCTCAAATGGACGGAATACGCTGCGCACAACATCCATTTTTGTATTGTAGTAGTTTGAGGCATCAACCTGATCGTAGAGCGTCTCGTCTAGATCTGTACAGCTTGTAGTACCTGCAATCGCTGTACCACAAAGGATGCCGTAAAATATATGCTTAAGTTTCATAATTTCTTTTTTTGCTATTAACTATTTAACCAATTATGCCTCTTGTTAGAAGTCTACCTGAAGACCAAATATAAACTGGCGGCATGATGGGTAGTATGTACGTGAACCCTTAGCACCTGGTGTCAATCCGTTGACATTGTAGTTCGATGGGTCAATTCCGCTGAAGCCAGTGAATGTAGCAAGGTTCTTGCCTGTTGCGTTGATACGAACTTTATCAATATACTTAGCCTTGATATCGAATGTATAACCGAGAGTTACCATATCTAGCTTTAGGTAGTCGCCTTTCTCAATATAGTAGTCACACAATACCTGACTTCCCTTGATATCTTTATTCTTCTCATACGCCTTCTTCAATGTATTGCCAGTGAATGCCTGTGTACCGTAGTAGAAGTCATGTATGTTGAAAAGATCAAAACCAAATGCACCACGCAAGAATAATGTAGCGTCAAAGTTCTTGTAGCGGAAATTGTGTGTCATTGAGCCAGTGAACTTTGGTAAGCCATTACCTACAACCTGATAGTCGTTCATTGTAGCATTATCCGCAAGAATCTTGTCTCCGACCTTGTCGTAAACTACAAAGTTGCCATCTTCTGTGATACCTGCGTACTTGAGCATATAGAAATTACCAAGACGCTCACCCTTTTTGATTCGCTGCAAGTTGTAGCGTGGATATGGAGTCTCTGTGCCACATGCATCGAAGTAGTCCTGTCCAACATATTCAGAATTACTGAACTTAGTGAACTCATTGTTCTGCGTAGCACCGACTACACCAATTGTATATTTTATATCCCTAGTATTTATCACATTTACGTTGATATCGAACTCAAAACCAGAGTTGTTCATCGTTCCTACATTCACGAATGTAGATCCGAATAGGTATGGAGGTACTGATACCTTGTAATCACCGAGCAAATCCTGCTGTGTACGGTTATAGTAGTTGAGGGAACCACTTACTATACCATTAATAATTGAGAAGTCGACACCAACGTTCCAGTTCTTTCCTTTCTCCCAACGGAGATCTGGGTTTACGTTTTTAGAAGGGCCCCATACTTGGAAGTACTTGCCGTCATAGTTATAATAGCCGTAGCCCGACAATGTGTTGAGCGAAATGTAGCTGCCGAATTCTTGGTTTCCAGTAACACCAAAGTCACCACGTATCTTCATATCATCAATCCATGAGATATCCTTCATGAAATCCTCTTCAGAAATACGCCAACCTGCAGATACAGCAGGGAAGTTACCCCACTTGTTATTAGCACCAAATTTCGACGATCCTTCATGTCTCAATGATGCAGTGAATAAGTACTTGCCAGCGAAGTCATAGCTCAAACGTCCGAAGAAAGCTATGAGCTTAGAGTCGTTTTTGTAGCTACCTAGACATTTTTCACCCTCCTCATTTGCATAGTCACCTGTAAAAAGGTTGTTGTATGTCAAACCATCGTTAGGGAAGTCTTTGTTCTCTGCAGACAAACCTGAATTCTGGTTATACTGGTAGCTATAACCTAACATCAACTTAAATGTATTGTTGCCAATCTTATTAGAGTAGTTGGCAAGCCATTCAAGAGAACGACTATTGGACTTTCCGTATGAACGTGAAGCTTCACCATTATATCCATGGTTAACGGCCAATGTACTTGTTGATGGACGGAACCAGTAGTTGAAGTTGTCATACTGGTGGTCAGCATAAGTCAACTGAGTATCAAAAGTCTGTTGATCATATTTTGGCATAAGTAAAGGGAAAATATTCAACTTTACAGTTGCATCCCAATCTATAAGTTTTGTCTCACCGCCATCTTCCTCGAGTTTTGCAAGTTCTACAGGGTTGTAGCCTGCTGTCTGACCCTGTACATTGTAGTACATTTTTGGGTTCTCTGGATCTATAATTGGTGTTGTTGGATTCATATCGAGGCTGTTGCGGAATACATCCCAAGCACCTGTCTCACGGTTTGCTACACGTGGTGCAACATTACCCATGAATGTAAAGAGACCGCTGTTTGTTGTACTTGACACCGACAAACGCGCACCATACTCACGACGCGATGAACGAATGTCCATACCTTTTGCGTCTCGATAGTCGAACGATGCTCGGAAATTTGATTTCTGATTACCGCCACTGATTGTCAAAGTATGCTGCATGCTGTGACCTGTTTGGCTAACTGCGTCTAGCCAATTGTCGTTACCGCCCAAGTCAACACCGCGGCCATACTTTCTGTAATCTTCTGCATCGAGCATTTCGAGCTCCTTGATCATCATATCCAAAGAGAAAGAAGCATTGTAAGTAGTATGAACTTCGCCATCCTTCTTACCTTTCTTTGTAGTGATAAGGATTACACCATTAGAACCGCGTGTACCATAAATAGCTGATGCAGCACCGTCCTTAAGGATATCGAAACTTGCAATGTCGTTTGGATTCACATTTGTGAGATTACCACCAGGAATACCATCGATGACAATAAGTGGACCTGTTCCTGCCGCACGGCTACTAACACCACGAATCTGGATACTTGCCTGCTGGTTAGGATCACCCACTCCTGTGTTTGTGATAGAAACACCTGGGACCTTGCCCTGAATCATCATAGATACGTCTGCTCCTGTTGTTGTG
>JAKSLC010000063.1 GCA_024401415.1 Bacteroidales bacterium
ACGACACTTTCTGCGCCATTGCTTATTCTGCAAGCACTGACGCGCCTGCGAATGATAGCGATAGACCCACGAATGCTAAGTGAATATGAGAACATGGAGGGACAATCTGGCAAGATGAATGTTGTTATTGAGCATCTTCAATCGGCAATTGATGAAGGACATAAAGTTCTTATATTCTCATCATTTGTGAGAGATCTCAATATTTTGGCATCTAATTTGCTGGAGAAATCCATAAAATACAGTATGTTGACTGGAGATACGCGAGATAGAGATGAGCAGATAGCAAGATTTAATGAAGATCCAGAGACCAACGTTTTTCTACTCTCTATGAAAGCTGGAGGAACGGGACTGAACCTTACTGAAGCTGATTACGTATTTATACTCAATCCGTGGTGGAACCCAGCGGTAGAGGCTCAGGCATACGCTCGAGCACATCGCATTGGACAACAGAAGCCTGTATTTGTTTATCGTTTCATCTCGCAGAATACTGTTGAGGAGAAGATCGTTAAACTACAAGACACCAAAAAGGATCTTGCTAAAGCATTTGAGGCTACAGATAATCCTTTTGAGGTATTTGGTATGGAGACGTTAAGGCAATTGATAGTTGAGTCATAGCATTTAACAATCAATGATAATAACGATAAATTGCGAAATTAGGTATCATATAATATTTGTAACAATGTCAATAAAGCGAATTCTTACAGTTGTTGCTCTTTGTTCAGCCTTTGTCATGGGTGCATATTCACAGGAGGTAAGCAAAGAAAAGCGAGATTTAGGTGGTGACTATACCCGTATTGTTGTTCAAAAAGGTGTAAATGTATCCCTCCATCAGTGTGACCAGGATGAAATTGAGGTTGTCACACAAGATTGTTCTACAACAGATGTTGATACATACATCAAGAAAGGAGCCCTTTACATTCGCATGAAGAAGATAACGAAAGGCTCTGCTGTTCAAGTGTATGTTAAGTTTAAAGATATTGAAGCTATTGATCTTGGTGCAGGAACATCTATAAATACCGAGTGTGTATTCCAGCACAAAGGAACGTTTACCATTGAGGCTGCTGCAAAATCAGAAGTTGAAATGGAAATTGAGACAGATGAGTTGGTAGTTGATGCAAATTCATGTCAGATAGTTCTCAGTGGTGAGGCTAAACAGCAAAACGTTAAGGTGAAAGGTACAGTACGCGATATGAAATATGATGCGATATCGCTAAAGAGTGAGAATATAGATATTTTTGCTTCAGATTCAGAGTGTGATGTACAGTTCTCTAATACACTTTCGGCCGAATGTGTTGCAGGTACAATTACATACAAAGGTGAAGAGTCTGGTGTAACTGAAAAGATTGAATCTAAAGGCGGAAAAATAGAGAAACTCTAATCTCAACTGAAAGTTTTGACTTATATTTGTACGTTCATTGCTCATGTTGGTGAACGTACATTTTTATTTTCATACAGGCATGATAAGATAAACCTTTACGCTTGATACTAAAATATACTGAGTCATTCGTAAGGAGGGAATATTATATATTATGGATTGGTTAATTGATATTGACAGACATTTGACCTTGTGGCTAAATTCGTGGCACACAGGCTTTGCAGATTGCTTTTACTATTTTATTACAGCCAGTACAACGTGGATTCCGTTATACCTTGTTCTTGCGTGGATGTTTTTTAAGCAACAAGGAGGTAGAGGACTTGTTACGATTATTACCATTGCAATTCTTGTTGGCTTGGCTGATTTTATTTCAAGTTCAGTATTAAAACCACTGATAGAGAGGCCGCGTCCCTGTCATGACGAGATTATGCAGTGGATGGTTCATCTTGTAAATGGGCGTAGAGGTGGAATGTTTGGTTTTGTATCCTCTCATGCAGCGAATACATTTGCGTTAGCTACATTTGTTGCATTAGTAGTAAGACATACAGGTTTGTCACTCAGCCTTTTTGCATGGGCGTTCCTCAATTCATATTCTAGGATATATAACGGTATGCACTTTGTGGGTGATATAGTTTGCGGTGCAATACTTGGTATGATATTGGCACGTTTAGTATATGAGTTCTACCTTCGTTCAGTATATCATTTCTTTGTGATACCACATCACAATAAACGTACGCTGAAGAGTGGATTGGGAAGGATGTTTGGCGAAGATGCTCCTGTCATTGCTGCTTGTGCAGTATGGTTCACTATTCTGCTTTTAGTAATTGTGTCTACTCTAATGCTTAAGTGGAATGGAGTTGTTGGTTGATCCCGAATTTCTTCCTGAGGAGGGAGTCCTTAATGCTGAAGAGAGCAAGCATTGCGTCAGTGTAATGCGTCATCGCGTTGGTGACGAAGTGTATGTATCTAACGGTCGCGGTGTAATTTGGACATGTACTCTATCTGAGGCAAATTCAAAAGGGTGTATGCTCAATGTTATTTCAGAGACAGTGGTAGATCCACGCCCTTCAAGCCTCACCATGGCAGTGGCGCTAACGAAAAATATAGACCGCTTTGAGTGGTTCGCAGAAAAAGCTACTGAGATGCGTGTAGAACGTATCATACCTCTTATTACAGACCATTCTGAGCGCGTACAGATGCGCCTTGACAGAATGCAGAGGGTAGTGCTGGCTGCTGCCAAACAATCTCTAAAGGCATGGCTGCCCGAGATGTCAGAGCCTATGAAAGTCGCTGATTTATTTAAGGATAAGACTTTTGACAACGCTCAGCGGTTTATTATGCACTGTGACCCTCCTGTAGGTTGTGAAAATAAACTACACCTTTTGGATGCGCTACAAAGACATAAAGATTCTCTGTTATTGATAGGTCCGGAGGGAGATTTCTCTGCGGCAGAGATACAAAAGGCTGTATCCCTTGGCTTTAAGGAAGCAACACTAGGAGATGAAAGATTGAGAACAGAGACTGCTGCTGTTCTTGCCTGTCATATTGGCAATTTGATAAATCGGTGAAAAATGTTGTCCTTTTTGATATAAGTGTTATCTTTGTGACGAATTTTTCTTTTTTTATGAGGTAGGATGCAACGAGTTTCAATGCTTCTGATATCTATGATGGTGATGTTGTTTGCGTATTGCCCAAAGAGTAATGCGGATAGCAACACACTCGTTATACATCAGCTTGCCGACTGGACCAATGTCGTTTCTTTTACGATAAACCGTCAGGGCTCCCATATTATTATGGTAATGAGAGATGCTCAAACCAATAATGAGGCTGTCTACGAATCATATCTCAAGGGGTCAAATTGGTCTACTCCTAAAGCTATTCCAACATTCAATTCTATCATAACAAACGGTAGTCGTGTCGGAGGTTTCTTCTTGTCGTACGATGAGAAGACACTATATTTCCACTCTGATATGGCTGGAGGAGTAGGAGGAATGGATATCTACTCGTCGAGCTATACATCTGGTGGCTGGTCGGCTCCGGTTCTCGTTGAAGGCATAAACTCTGCAGCCGATGATACCTATCCATCTGTTTCACCTGGAGCCGAAGTTATTTATTTCTTGAGACATCAAGTAAACATGGATGCCCGTCAAGAGAAGAAAGAGTCTGACAGGAAATCAATATTCTATTCCACAAAAGATGCCAAAGGCAAATATTCTCGTCCTCAAATTACCAATATCGTTCTAAATCGTGGTTGGGTTGAGGATGCGATTATTGGTACAGACGAAATGACTCTTCTATATACTTCGAGAACTGAACGTAAAGAGCCAGCTCGCTTGATCTACGCTAAGCGTACATATTCTTCACAATGGAATTTGCCAGAGAATCTCATAGAGGTTGATGATAGTTATGATTACTATCAAGCTCAAGAGGCTGCTGGCAAAATTTATTTTATACGTTCGAACAATAAGAAACGCGACCGTGTAGGCAGCATAGTTACTGCTGATGTTCAACGTCGATTTATTATCTCTGATATGGTGTCTGAGAGTGGTAATGTGAAAGTTAGTTCGGATTCGCGTCCTATTCAGGCAACAATAAATATATATAACCCAACTACAATGCAAGTAGTTGGTCGCTACACATCAGACGCAAAAGATGGTAGCTTTAAAATTGCTAATAAGACAAATAACCAATATATTGTTGATGTTCGTGCTGAGGGTTGTTCATATGCGTCATATATGCTAGACTACTCAGACGAACTTAAGCCTCTTATTCCAAATACTGTTGAGCTATTTGATACTATTGCGCTCACAATCAATGTTTACGACGCTGAGATATTCCGCCCTCTTGACAGCAAAGTAATAGCTGTTCGTTCTTCTGACAAAGCTATATATCGCTCAGTTCCATCTGGGGCTGGAAAATATACATTCCGACTTCCTATGGGAAGTAACTATAATATTATAGCTTCATCAAAGAATTTTAACGAGAATAGTTTCTTGTTCAAAATAGAAGGTGATATCGTATTCTCTCATTTCTTGAGAGAGATGCCACTGTCACCTAAAAAACGTAATACAGCATTCACAGTTTTGGATGCTCAGACAAATGAGCCTATTCACTCGAATATACACCTTAAGAATTTGTCTCGCGAAGAGTTGATAAATATCCCTGTCGAGAAAACAGAGTTGCCGTCAACGAACATCTCTATTCGCGAGGGCGATGTCTATGCCCTTACAATAGATGGCGCAAAAGGTTATGCTTTCCACAGTTCGACCATTGATACAAAGACTAATACAGACCAAGAGATTATCGTTTCTCTAGTGCCTTTGAAGGTTGGAGAGGGTATACTCTTGAACGATATCAATTTCGAGACTGGCTCTGCCGAGTTGCTTCCGACTTCTTATGCTGAGCTGGACCGACTAGTAAATCTTATAAAGGAGAATCCAACATTACGTTTCGAGATATCAGCTCATACTGACAATGTAGGTGCGGCTGACTATAATATGCGCTTGAGTAATATGCGAGCACAGTCGGTAGCAAACTATCTATTGGAGAATGGTATTTCATCATCGGCGTTGGTTCCTAAGGGTTATGGTATGACTAATCCAAAGGTGCCAAATACATCTGATGAGAATAAAGCTATAAACCGTAGGGTGGAGTTTATCCTACTTGAAGAGGAGTTATGATTTTATAAGTCGAGTGATACCTTAGTGTTCTATTGGTGCATTATTGGTCTTGCCCGAGTGCAGAGAGAGACAAATGTTGATGTAGAAACATAAGAAATTTATGGTAAAAAATAAGTTCATATACTTGCTCATAATGACCATCTGTTGGGTTGGTTTCATCGCTCACGCAGATGCTCAGCGGAAATATGAAGATATATATATGAATCTTCCTAACTGGTCCGTTGATCAGTCTTACTCTGAATTATTAGACTTTCAGCAAAAGTCGCCATATTTTGCTAATGTCTATATTCAGCTAGGTGTGATATGCGAGCAGAAGCTTATCAATACCGACCCCCTTCGTGAAATAGAAGATACCAAATACTGGGCTAAGAATGCTGAGATTTTTTGGGGAAATTTCAAAGTCTTCTATAAAGATGGTGATGCTCGACACAGTGACTACTATGAAAATCTGCGTATACCTCAACAAGGTCGCCATTTGACAGATGAAGAGGTTATGGCATTCGTAGAGAAACACGCTACATTCTGCAAGAACTATTCTGATACAGCTATGATACTGTATGAAAATCTTGAAAAGTCCAAGAAAGCATACAATACGTGTCTGGCAATGTATAGAGAAATATGTGATGTCTATCCAAATCTTAACGAACTACTACTTCGTAGCAATAAAGAGTTGGTTGATAAACTATCTGCCATTGAGGCAAACTATGAAACGTGCATCACCTCATTTAAGGAGTATAAAGACATACTTAAAGTTCACTCTCTCCTTAACTACCGGCAAATTTTAGATACAAAAGAGATTCAGACATTCCGCTTGGATGGTCTGACAAATAGTGATTTTCTACAAAATCGTTTCTTCGTTTGGGATTTCAAGTCTTGGGTTGATAATTTTAAATCAACTCTAGAGTCGGATATACTTCCACTCCGTAGGGAGATTGAGACTATCAATGCCAGATACGTTAACGGCTTGGAAGAATGGAAGAAAGGTAAGGCTTGTGTAGTTAATGCTAATCCGGCGTATGACGACCTCTTTCTATTCAGATTGGGAAGATACGATAGCAACTCTCTTGTTCGTGAGTTATTCTCGTACCTTGATTCACGTCGTCAGCTTATGGCTATGGCTCAAGATAGTTTAGCATTGCCCCTTGATTCTATCCCTGTAACTCGTAATAGACATTTACGTCATCTCTATAGATCTTCTCAGCAGTATGTCTCTTCAAGTCAGACTCTTGCATCATTGTCAGACTACATCTCAGAAGAACAGAATGCTGAGGGACAGAATAGATTCTATGACTTTTTTAAGAAGAATAAAGAGTATACTTCCTCATCGTTTATTTCTCATGAAGGACAAACCCTTCGTGAAATATTCCAAGGAATGTTGGTTAATTATGTTAAGTATCTTGACAATGTAAAAGATGTTGCGCCCAAAGAATATACTTACTCAGTAGCATCAGGGAAGTTGCCAGCCATACCGATGTGGGCTATACCTTCTGACGCTGAGACTACGAATATTCAGGGACAGTATATTACGCGCTGTCTTGATTACAATACACTTGGTACTCCTGCATACGTAGCTGGGGACAGGATATTAGCTGGAAAGCAGCAGCCATTTGTAGCTGCGATATCTGACCAAATGACTACACTATGGACGTCGCAGATTAACAAAGCTAAATCTGTTCTTGCTGTAAAAGCGTATGAAGCGGGCTGTGTGGTTCAAATTGAGGCAGATAAAGGTAATTATCTTGTTTATTTGAACGACAAAGGCAAGGAGACTATGAGAGTAGAGACTCCAAGATATACCATGAAGCAGATGATAAACAACGCTATCACAGGTACATCGACACTGGCCTTTGATGCAGATACTGCGGCATGTATAACACTGCTAGATTCATTGCATAATGTAATACGTACTATAGATTTGCCAAAGATTGAGCATATAGAATCTATTCAAGAGGTTACGAATGGTCACTTTGTTGTTGCCAGCAACAATGGTACGTTGACTATATTATTAGTTAACGCTGATGGAGTTATAGCTAAAGGTATAGAGGAAGATGAAAAACGTATAAATAGTTCTTTTGTAGATATATTCCGTTCTTCTGCACATGATTTCTGTATCATTTCTAAAGAAGAATCAGGAACACTGCATTATGAGATTATAAATGACGATTTGAAAACGCTTTTGTACTTGTGATGTAATGGATATGTAATATATAAGGACTTAATTTGCATACAAATAAACCAAATATTATCAAACAGCAAGATGATGAAAAAAATCACATCATTATTTGTTCTACTCTTGTTTGTATCGACATGCATGTTTGCACAGTGGACTGCAGTTGGTAATGTAGTAGACAAAGCGACAGGAGAGCCTCTTCCTGGAGTTAATGTACTCCAAAAGGGCGCATCTAACGGTACAATTACCGATTGGGATGGTAATTTTTCACTAAAGGTGAACGATGCTCATGTAACGATTCAGTTTGCGTTTATGGGTTACGTCACAGAAGAGGTTGAGGTTGACCAGAAAGGGGCCAAGACACAAGTAGGTCGAATCGAGCTTGCAGAAGATTCGAAGACACTTGAGGATGTAGTTGTAGTACAATCAGTAGCTGTAGCACGTAAGACTCCAGTTGCTCTTTCGTCACTTGATGCTACAGTTATCGAGGAGAAACTTGGTGCGCAGGAGTTCCCTGAGGTACTCAAGTCGACACCAGGTATCCATGCCTCAAAAGATGGTGGTGGATATGGAGATTCGAAGATCAACATGCGTGGTTTCCAGTCGGCTAACGTAGCAGTAGTAGTAAACGGTGTTCCTATGAACGATATGGAATGGGGTGGCGTTTACTGGTCGAACTGGACAGGCTTGTCGGACGTTACACGTTCTATGCAGACACAGCGAGGTCTTGGTGCTTCGAAGATATCTTCACCTTCAGTTGGTGGTACCATCAATATTGTTACAAAGTCTATTGAGTCAAAGCAAGGAGGTACAATTTCCTATGCAGTAGGTAACGATGGTTACAACAAGGTAACAACTTCTATCTCAACAGGTATGAACGATAAGGGTTGGGCATTCAACCTTCTTCTTGCACGTACATGGGGTGATGGTTATGTCCAAGGTACAGAATTTGAGGGTTATAACTGGTTCGCTAATATTTCTAAGCGTATCAACGATAACCACCAGTTGTCTTTGACAGCTTTCGGTGCACCACAATGGCACAATCAGCGTAGTTCGTATGACGGACTCACAGTAGTAGGTTGGCAGCAGGTGAAGGATTATATGAAAGGTGAGAGTCCTTACAAGTATAACCCTACATACGGTTTTGGCAAGAATGGCGAGCGCAAGACATCAGCTCGCAACGTATACCACAAGCCACAGATTTCCCTCAACCACCAGTGGCAGATTGCAGATAACCAGAGCCTTTCTACAGCGATTTATACATCTATAGGTCGTGGTTATGGTTATAGCGGACAATATACCAATGGTACAGGTCACTCATGGTATGGAGCCAGCAATGGTACATTGACAACAGATTTCCGTAATCTTGACGGTACATTTGCATACGACAAGATTCAGGAGATGAATGCTGCAAGTGACCATGGTTCAGATATGGTAATGTCAATTTCTAAGAACTACCACACATGGCTTGGACTTGTATCCAACTACAACAACCAGATTAACGATAACCTCAATGTTTCAGGTGGTGTTGATTTCCGTTGGTACAAGGGTGTTCACACTAACGAGTTGATAGACCTCTATGATGGTGCATACTATATTGACCGTTACCGTGCGAATGTTAAGGCAGCTAACAATTCTGCAGCATCAGATCCAAACTTCAAGAATGAGAAGCTCCATGTAGGAGATGTAGTATATCGTGATTATGATGGCTACACAGTACAAGGCGGTATGTTCTTGCAGGCAGAGTACACACTTAACCAGTTGAATGTTTATGTATCAGGATCGGCTTCGAATACTACATACTGGCGTCATGATAGATTCTACTATGACGCAGACCATGCAGATTCAGAGAAGCTCAATTTCTGGGCAGGAACAATCAAGGGTGGTGCGAACTACAATCTTGACGAGTACAACAACGTATTTGTAAATGCTGGTTATATCAGCCGTGCTCCATTCTTCTCAGGCGGTGCATTCTTGAACAGTACTGTCAGCAATGCAACAAACCCAAATGCTGTTAACGAGAAGATTGCTTCAGTAGAGGTTGGTTACGGTTTCCAGAACAGATTCTTCAAGTCTACAATCAATGCCTACTTTACAAAGTGGATGGATAAGACCATGACTAAATCTGGCGATTATACACTAGAAGATGGTACACAAGACCGTTACATTGTAAATATGGAAGGTGTAGATGCTCGTCACATGGGTATTGAGGTAGAAGTTGTAGCGAAGCCAACATCATGGGCAGAGTTCACAGGTATGCTTTCTATTGGTGACTGGGTATGGGACAGCAATACAACAGGATACTTCTATAACTCAGCAAATCAGCCATTGGCAGACATAAAGGGTCATGTAGCTTCAGGTATTCAGGCTAAAGACCATGCTACAATGACATTGTTGCTTGACAAGGTTAAAGTAGGTGGTTCTGCTCAGACAACAGCTGCTGTTGGTATGACATTCCGTCCAATGGATGGTTTGAGAATTGGTGCAGACTGGACACTCCGTGCACGCAACTATGCAGACTGGACAATCAACAGCAATGATATTGTTCCATTCGGCGAGAAGAAATATGACGAGGCATGGAAGATTCCATCAGCAAGCACAGTAGACTTAAATGCATCATATTCATTCAAGTTGAGCGACAAGATTAAGGGTACACTCTCAGGAAACGTAGAGAACGTTCTTGATCAGGAGTACATTGCTGATGCTTATGATGGTGCTGGTCACGATTGGAAGACAGCATACAGAGTATTCTACGGCTTTGGTCGTACATATTCAGTTCGTTTCAAAATCGCTTTCTAACCCTATAAAAAGCTAAGACAAAATGAATAAAAATATCATAAAGGCGCTTGCTGGAGTAGCAGTCATGCTTTCGGCTTGTGACTACAACGAAGATAATTTCGAAGGCCTTGACGAGTTGGTTAACGAAGCGCATAAGAATATCGTTTCTGAGAATTATACTCTCACAGCTGACGACTATACAGCGATAGCAAAGTATAGCAAAGACGAACTAGGCAACCTTGCATCTTCGCAGGCATTTGACAATGCGGACCTTGCTAAGAAGTATATTCCTAACTTCCTTTCGTCTAAGTACTACACTGTTGATATCAAATCAGCAGTTAACGTAACATTCAATGTATTGAAGGAGACTACTGACACATATACACAGCTCAACAAGACAGCTTCTTACACTGTAAGTTCTGATGACTATGTTTCAGTATGGGGTAATGAGAAGGTTAAGTACCTTACACCAGCCACAACAGGCAATGTAGCAGGAGTTCTTTCTAAAGTATATCCTAATGCAGTTGCTGGTCAGTATGTAGCTGTTACATATAAGTATGATGCAAATGAGCCTGTTGTTGCAGGTGAGGCTGCTCCAGCTACGTATGTTATGACAGACAAATTTGAGGGAGAAGGAAAGTATGTTATTGCAGCAAAGGTAGGCGATGGCTATATCCCTTATGGTCTTCTCAAAGACGAGTCGAAGGCATACGGTTATTTTGTAGGAGATGCTATTTCGGCAGCCAATGGTACTATTTCGTTGGCAGATGCTGAGAGCTACGTAATGACAGTTGCGAAGACAGCTAATGGCTATTCGCTCCAGCGTCCTGACGGCAAGTTCATCTATATGGCTGGTAGTTATGACAGTTTCAACCTTGGAGATTATCCAGAAGAGGGTGGTGACTGGACATTCACAGCAGTCAGCGATGGAATGTTCAATGTTGTAAATGTGCTAAAGTCGAAGTGTGTCAAGTATGATACAGGCTATAATTCATACGGTTGCTATGCATCTACAAAGTATGAAGGTAAGGACAACTACATAGATGTAAATATCTTCAAGCTTGTTGAGCCTGACAATGCAGGCAATCAGGATGTAATTGCTACAGCACCAGAGACAGTATTTGCTCTTTATAAGTTTGATGGCAAGAAGTGGGCAGTGACTACAGATGCTTCATTCCTTTCTGCTGCTGATTACAAGGCTATGGGTCAGAAGTACACCAACCTCAGTGAGACAGCTTCACCAGCAGTATATCTTCCAAACTATTTGAGCGCAGCATTCCCATACGCTCTTGAAGGTGATGAGAAGACAGTAGCATACTATTACTACAATGGCAAGACAACATCTGTACGTGCAGATTTGTTTACATTCAGTGAGGGCAAGTGGAGTGCTTCTGCGAAGTCGGAAGTTACTACAATGCAGTATGTAAAGAACAGCAAGGGTTGGGCATACGATCCTAGTGTTGTTATCACACTTCCTAAGTCATCAGCATCTACAGCATTCTACCAGACAGCTACAGACTGGGTATGGGAGAATGTAGACCAAGCAATGGGTATTACAGTTGCTGGTCAGGGTTATATGACATCATATAAGAACAATGAGTACTATACAGGTTCGTCGGCATATCAGAACAATGTAGACTGGCGAGCTGGATCTGCTAGGGCACAGTATCCTGCAGGATATGGCGAAATGACAGATGCAGAGATTGTAGAGCAGATGAAGAAGAACCTTATTGAGGTTTACGCTCATGTTCTTGCAAAATTGTACCCAGAGGCTAATGTAGTTGAAGGTATTGATGTGACATACACAATCAACTTCATCGTATATACTGGTTCAAATGCAGACTACCAGATTATTTACAAGGTAGTAGGCAAGGGTCAGTTCGAATACGTAGAGGGTTCTTTGCAGGAGGTGAAATAATTAATTACTCCGAATAATAATAAGGTGAGTCGGGTTCCGGCTCACCTTTTTTGTTTTGTGTATTTTAATAATCATGAGATTGTCGCGGTATGGATATTGTTTTTAATATTAACTTTACGGCATTCTACATAACTTGTTAAATAATGAAATTCAGTAAAGTAATATCGCTATCCGCTCTCCTGCTCCTTTCGAGCATGAGTGTGCAGGCAAAGGACTATGTCGTGACCTCTCCAGATGGTCATCTTAAAGCCGTAGTCAATGATGATGCCAAAGTCTCTTGGACCATTATGCGCGATGAACAGGTTGTCCTTGCACCTTCTGCTATCCGCATCCAGACCACAACCGGAAGGTGGGGCGAGAAGACCCGTGTGCAGAAAGCACGTCAGCGTAGTATCAGCGAGACCATTCCTACTGTAACTTACAAGCGTGCAGAAGTCAAGAACGAGTGCAATGAGCTTTCGCTCGACTGCAGCGGTGAATTTAATCTAATTGTACGTGCCTATAATGACGGTTGCGCCTATCGCCTTGTCAGCAAGTCGAACAAGACCCTACGCGTAATCAAAGAGTCGCCAGAATTCGCCTTCACAGCCGATTATCAAGCATTCGTACCCTATATCAATGACAATCGTGGAGGCGAGAGATATTGCTACAGCTTCGAGTCGTACTATGACGAGCAGAAGCTCTCAGCTATGTATAATGACTCCATAGCCATCACACCACTTGCTGTATGTTTGCCAGACGGCATGAAGGCTGTTGTCATGGAGACCAGCGTAGAAGATTATCCAGGTATGTTCCTCTACCGCAACGAATCCTCTCCTGCCAATACACTTCAGACCGATTTTGCCCCACTCCCAACCGAGACAGTCATCGGAGGCTTTGACAGACTGAACCTAGTGCCTGTCAAGCGTGCAGACTATATAGCCGACCTACAGAAGAAGCAGGCCTTACCTTGGCGCCTGGTACTTGTCACAACTGCCGACACCCAGTTGCTCGATACAGATACACCTTACTGCCTTGCACCTGCCTGTCGCCTCACAGATACCTCGTGGATCAAGCCAGGCAAGGTAGCATGGGACTGGTGGAACAACTGGAATATCTCCGGAGTAGATTTCCGCGCTGGTATCAACACCCAGACTTACAAGCATTATATAGACTTCGCACATAAGAATGGCCTTGAGTACATCATCGTCGACGAAGGTTGGAGTGATGAGGAAGACCTCCTGAAATATAGCAACGACGAACTTAGCATACCAGAGCTTGTAGCATACGGTAAAGAGCGCAACGTCGGCGTTATTCTTTGGACATCATGGCGCAACCTTATTAAGGATCTGGATCGAAACATGAGCCACTATGTAGCAGAAGGCGTCAAAGGATTTAAGATAGACTTCTTTGACCGCGACGATTACGAAGTAATTCACTCCACATACGAGATTGCTGCCGCTGCAGCCGAGCACCATCTGCTAGTTGACTATCACGGACTCAAGCCATCAGGTATTCAGCGAGCTTATCCAAACGTTGTCAACTTCGAAGGCGTAAAGGGTCTGGAGAATTGCAAGTGGGAGCCACGCAATGCCAATGGTCCTGTACACGACATGCCACGTTACGACGTATCTATCCCTTATCTGCGTATGCTCCCTGGTCCGCTCGATTACACGCCAGGTGCTATGCACAATGCTACGCGAGACCATTTCTTCGGTAACAACAATCATCCGATGAGCATGGGTACCCGCGTGCACCAGATGGCCATGTATGTAATCTACGAGGCACCTCTCCAGATGTTGGCAGACAGTCCGACACACTACGAGCAAAATCAAGAGTGTACCAACTTCATAGCAGCCGTACCTACTATATTCGACGAGACTATTCCACTCTGTGGAGAAATGGGAGAATACGTAGCCATTGCTCGTCGCAAGGGTAACACCTGGTATGTAGCAGCCATGAACAACTGGTCGCCTCGCACATTGACCATTGATCTCTCTAAGTTCCTGACTTCTGAGATGGATATGGACAGCTACGCTGATGGTATAAATGCCGATCGTGAGGCTACGGATTACAAGCACCAGACCCGTAAGGTCAATCCTTCAGAAACCATCACACTCAACCTGGCACCTGCCGGTGGCTGGTGCGCTATCTTCAAATAGTATTTAATTCCTAATTTAATTCCTAATACCTGATTCCTAGTTAATAAATACTAGGAATTGGGAGGGGGAGTGTGTCTAGATGTCTAGAGGCGCTAGAAGGGGTAGGGAGAGCAAGAGGAGGAAGAAGGGAAATATAAGGCTGCGTGCAGTCTTTGTCAATGGAGGGTAGCTGCTGGTACAATGGAAGTACCTTGTTCATCGTAATTTTTTTATTCGATAAGTGTAACCTTATATCGGCATGCTACGTAAAAGATGAAAAAACAAATACAAACACCTTACAATTAATACAGAACTCAATATGGGAAGAGTAACCATTCGTAAGAAATGCATTACGATTGCGCGCAAGGCGATGCGATCGGACAGTACTGCCAGAGTGGATGGCAAGAGTATCTTTATCAAGCGATATCCAGGTCGTAACTATAAGCTTATCATGGTTCACGTTACTAAGAAGCAACGTGCTGTGAGAGATATGTTTGCGGATGCCAATGTGCTTGCCAAAGAGGACATGAAGAGATGGAACAGAGTGAGGCATTGGGAGAGGTATGCGCGCAAGCATAAGAAGCTGGGGGCATACAGAGCGGCGGTATCATATTATTATAAGATGATAAGAGAGCATGGCAAAGAGTTGAAGGAGATCAGGTTACAGAACCGACGAGAGAAGGGCTTTGACAATAGAGGGGTAGATATGCGAGTATTCAAGGAGAGGGGTATGTTTTTCTGGGTGAAGTTTGAGAGTGTGGATGAGTATATGGGGGCTTTGGAGAGGTTGGCGGGGTAGAAATGGTTGCAACTTTCAATAAACAGTTCGAGGGGTATGCTTTTTCGTGCCTTTGAAGGGATTAGATGTAGAGTTTTGGCGTAATAATTCAACAGAGAAAGCCTACGTTCGGTAAAAAATGGTTAATTTCGCCGTTATGTAATTTGGATAA
>JAKSLC010000064.1 GCA_024401415.1 Bacteroidales bacterium
CTGGACTCCTGTCAGAAGTTCACTCTTCAATCTGTCATGCAGTGCCTTCGCTTCGGTATCGCTCTGATACTTGACGTTTTGCAATGCACAGGCTATATCGGACTTCAAACCGAAAAGACGCTCTGTGATAGACGAGGAATTGGTTGTGACATCTGTAATATTGCCTGTACTGAAATACTCGCAGTTGCCACACCAGTCGAATATATAGAAGAACTCTTTGTTTTTGCCAGGACCGAATACGCCCTCTGCCAGACGTGTACCGCGACCCACCATCTGCCAGAACTTAATCTTGCTCCTCACTACCTTGAAGAATACAAGGTTCAGAATATCCGGAATATCTATACCCACATCAAGCATATCCACGGAAACAGCTATCTGAGGCATCTGCTCACGCTGCTCGAATTTCTCTATCAGGTCGTGGGCATACTTCACGTAGTTGTCTATGAGCTGACAGAAGTCTGCCCCATATTGCGGATAGAGTACACCAAAACGTTTTACTATCAGCTCTGCGTGCTGATGGTTGAAGGCAAAGATGATAGTCTTGCCTATGCGTTCGCCATCCAGTACCTTCAGACCATTTGTCATAAGGTCTTTAAGTACCTTGTCTATAGTATCTGTATTGAAAATATACTTGAATATCTCGTTATTCTCTATGTCACGCGGCCCCTGTGGTGTCTGTCCGTTCATCGCAGCTATGGTATTCTCATACTCCCATACCCTCTCCAGCTCTTTCTTCTCTTCTGGGGAGAGGTCGTCGTATTTTATGCCCCTATTGAGCATCTTTGTGGTGCGGTTGACTACCTTAAAATCGTTCAGATAACCATCCATTACAGCCTGACTCAACTCATAGGCATAGTTTGGCTCACCCTCTTCGAGGTTAAACAGCTCGTAGGTACTGCGGTCTACCTCCTGTCGTGGCGTAGCGGTAAGACCCACCAACAGCGAGTCGAAATACTTGAAAATGCTGCCGAACTTACCGAATACTGAGCGGTGGGCCTCGTCAATGATAATAAGATCAAAACGACCGATGCCGAATTTCTTATCCTTATCATCTATATAGTTAATCATGGTCTGATAGGTACAGAACATGATACGAGCATTCAGATCCTTGTCTTTGTTGTCTCCATTCTCGCTCAGGACACAATAGGTCATGCTAGGCAGGAGTTTTGCAAAGTTCTTCTTAGCCTGTGAAACAAGAGCCGTACGGTCGGCAAGAAACAGCACGTTCTTCACCCATCTGTTTCGAGCCAGCACATCGACCAGAGAAATGGCTGTACGTGTCTTACCCGTACCAGTAGCCATCACCAGCAAGGCGTGACGATTCTTGCCGTTCAGGTGTTCACACACGCTTTTGATAGCCTCTTTCTGGTAATAGCGGTTTGCTATCTCGTCGTTTACCTTGAAGTCGAGAATATTCTTGCGTGAGCGACGGTCGATGATACGTGTCAGCTCATCCGCAGTATGGAAGCTCATCAATTCCCTCTCTGGATATATGCCATCTATGATAGATGTGGTGTAGCCATTGGAGAGATATACCACAGGGCGAACTCCATACCTTTTTTCAAGACAATCAGCATAAAGTTCTGCCTGATGTCTGCCCTTTATCTTATCGACCGATGTTCTCTTAGCCTCAATTACAGCCAGAGGATTGCCATTGGCACCAAACAGTACATAATCGGCATATCCTATCTTGCTTTCGCTAGGCATGCCATGTACCTCTACCTCTATACAGGCTTTCAGAGGAGCGACAGCCCCCTTGGTAGAGAGCACTTGCCACCCAGCCTCTTGCAAGAGCATATCTATGAATATCCTTCGTGTCTCCTCTTCGGATATCGTTACTTTGTCGACACTTGCGGTTGTGAGTGGCTTGATAGGCTTATTGATAGAAGGAGGGACAACCACAGGAGGCTCTTCGGTAGTGGGCTGAACAGGTATCATTGTAGACTGTCTTGCCCCAGGGATAAGAGATTTGTCGAACTTAGGAATCTCCTCCAGTATGCCCATCTGATTGAGGACAGAGCATACGAAGGTATGTATAGTGACCAGTGCGAACAGTGACTGCCCCGTAGTGATAGTATGGCCAGGGTGCGATGCGTTGTTGCCTATTTTACGCACAGCATGCAGATGGTCGAGCAACTCACCACCCATAGGACCCATGAAGTCTTTGAACGGCTGGGCATTCATCATATTGAACAATGAGGGCGTACTGGGCTTCTCATAGTCATTGACATGATATATGATAGACAGCATCCACTCCAATGCCTTGCGGGCATAGTTTGCCGATACCTCAGCCGCCTGCAACTGAAACTGCTCCGCCTTGGAGCAATACTCATAGAGAGTCACCAGTGCAGGATTGTCCTTTATGATGTCAAAATTGCGCATAATAGTCAGTATGTTACAGTTATGTCATTTTAGCCACTATGCGGCGTTGTCTAATCCATAAAGATATTCTGGAGCGAAATCAGCCCCATTTTCCCACTCAATAGTATTGAATTTAATGCTGAAATGCTTGAAGTTCTCTATATCTTTGAGAGGCACAAACACTTCTCCCACAAGCGAAGGAAGCAAATCCACCACCTTCACTTCTCCGTTATTGAAAAAGAGACGAATCTTGTACTCTTTGACGTATTCTGCTTTTACCACTTCAAGAAAATCGTTCATATAGTTTTATCTTAATGGTTCAATTTTTTTCAACTGAGCACCTTTTTGTGCCAATTCCCAATTAGCCATCAGTTCATCTCGGTGTAAGTCGAGCCACTCCAGAATCATACGCAATGCACGTCCTGGCATCTCTCCTTTTACAACTCCGTCATGAATGTTGACAGTAATCTTATACTCCCCATACCAAGCATGAAAATGAGGAGGCATGTGGTCGTTATAATTCAACCATATCAAAATACCGTAAAAATCACTTATTTGGGGCATATAATTTCTTTTTTATGTAGTACAAAGATATCATTTTTACACTTTTACCCAAAATACTTATCCATTGTTGCAGCAAGCAATGTTTCCAAATTCTCTATCGTTTCCTTTACCTTCGCTTTCTGCACCTCAATGGCTTCAATGCGAGTGGCAAAGGCCTGTTGAACTTCTAAAGGAGGAAGAGGTAGCGCAATATCTTCAAAAATTGTTTTTGAAATAATGTGTTTCATTCCTGTTGTAGCAAATTTTTGTATATACTTAGAAGATATTGTTATCAACCAGTAACAGTATTTGCTATTTGTCTTGTCACTATATAATTCAATCGCATTTATCTGCTGATTGAATGCAACATTTCTGTCAACAATACAACACCTGCCTAAAGAACTTAAACTTCCAGCTATACATGCGACAAGTACAGACCCTTCATTAACAATTCTACCAACAGATGAACCTAGCTTAGATAAATATTCACTCGCTTGGGTGGCATACATTTTACCAGATACAATATTGTCCGTCTTTATCCATTCTATATAGCGTTCAGAATAGTATTTACTTTCTTTTCTTGAAGGGGTATTACCCGTTACAATCTTACCGAATTCTCCCAACTTCTTCACCACCCATCCCTTTTCATTCTCCACAGGATCACCAAACATATCATAGAAAGTAGCTTGGGCGAGTTTATCTAGTTCGTCCAACTGGGCTTTCTTTTTATTGATGATTGATGTGAGTAGGTCTAGTTCAGAAACTATTTGTTGCTGAACGGGGAGAGGGGGGATTGCTATGGTAAGGTTTTTAAAAGCCTTCACATCCAAATTGCGTTGCGCTGCTCCTTTCCCTAAGTTGTAAATATCGTCGTTGTACCATACAAAATGATGGTTCAAATATTTCTGTAACAATCCATCTCCTGCAGTAACAGAAAGGCCGCTATCATTAAGAAAGAATTTACCAGGAACATAACGAACACACGTTTTAGACATAGCAAATCTTGCAATAATCAAGCAATCTTCTCTATTATATTTATCCATACGGAAAGTTTCACCACCACCACCATATACAGGATAAATAGTTCCGCCGTCCGTTTTTTGAACAACTCTTGTGCCGTAATCTATATTACAACAATCTCCCAACTTCTTATATTCCCATCCTTGTTTCATCATTCATCCTCCTCGTTAGTGTTATCGATTAATTTCTTCAATTCTTCTTCGGGAGGAAGCTACGCCGATAGAAGGATTCTCGTCTGGCAACTTCTCCTCATCATCGAGTATACGTAGATAAGCTGCAAGCTGACCAAGATAAGAAGGCTTAAACTCACCTTTCTTAAGCTCGATACATACCAGCGATTTCAATTCACGATTGAAGAATAGCAGGTCGATGATGGCCCTTGTGCCCCATTTCCCTTCGCGCGAGTTGTGCGATATGATGACCTCAACGGCACTGGTATATTGCGATAAACTCACCATACTACTTCACAAACTTAGATTTGTACTCAGCAATAGCATCAGCTATCTCACTCTCCAGAGCCTCAATACGACCAAGTATCACACTTGGCTCCTCATAGACAACCTTCTCTCTTACAACCTCTTTGTACTTATTGATAGACAAATCGTAATCGTTCTCACGAATCTCGTCTACCGAGACAAAGAATGACTGCTCTGTGCGCTTGCGGTCGGCCTCTGCCGAGAGATTGTGAAAGCGAGATACTATATCTGGAATATCATTATCCTTTATTACAGAACGCTTGTCATCAAGAGAAAATCCGTCGGCTTTCATGTCGTAGAACCAGACCTTATCTGTACCGCCAGCATTTGTCTTGGTGAAGATGAGGATAGCTGTTGAAACACCAGCATAAGGCTTGAATACACCGCTAGGCATAGATATCACAGCCTGCAGTCGCTGATTCTCTACCAGTTCCTTACGTACGCTCTTGTGACCCTTACTATTACCGAAGAGTACACCGTCAGGTACGATGCTGGCACAACGGCCTCCTATCTTGAGGGAGCGCACGAAGAGAGAGACAAAAAGCAGCTCGGTCTTCTTGGTAGGCGCTATGGTGAGGAGTGTCTTGTTTACTATCTCATTGTCGAGCGTACCTGCAAAAGGTGGGTTGGCAAGGATAAGCGAATAGCGGTTCTCGTCGGTATTATCTGTAGAGAGACTATCCCTGTACTCTATAGTCGGCTCGTCAACACCATGCAGCATAAGGTTCATGGCACCAATGCGGAGCATCGTCTGGTCGGTATCGAAGCCATTGAACATCGTGGTGCGGTAGTGCTGACTGTTGTCATTGGCATGCAGTTCATCCTTGTGCTTATCGGCTATATACTTTGCCGCCTCTACTATGAAGCCAGCCGAACCCATAGCAGGGTCGCAGATGGTATCGTCAAGGGTTGGCTGCATCAGTTCTACCATCATGCGGATGATATGGCGAGGAGTACGGAACTGTCCGTTAGTACCGCTTGCAGCCATCTTGCCCAAGATATACTCATAGACATCTCCCATAGTATCGCGGTTGTTCATATCCAGGTTATGAACACCATCCACTACTTTCATAAGGACGTGACTGTTTGGAATCTTGAACGCAGCATTCTTCATGTAGCGCGAATATGCCGAATTCTTATTCTCCTGGTCCATATTCTTGAGGAACGAGAACACATCGTCGCGTATAGTCTTGAACATGGCATCGGCGGCGAAATCATGGAACACGCTCCAGCGAAGATTTTTGTATGGAACCAACTTATCGGTATCAGGATTCTGCCAGTCTCCCTCCTTGAAAGTAGGATTCTTCACCTTGCCGCCAAAGGCATTAGCTGCAGCCTCTCTCTTAAGCTCAGAATCGTCTATCATCTTCATAAAGAAGAGAAACGTCATCTGCTCAAGTATTTCCATAGGATTCGTGAGACCACCTGCCCAGAAAGCATCCCAAATCTTATCTATCTGATTCTTTATCTCGCCAGTTATCATCGTGCCGGATTTATCAATGTTATAGTTAAGGGTATAATATCCCAAGTTACTTGCAAATATAAGGGTTATGTGTGCCTATTGCAAATTTCTTACACAGTGATTGTGGTGTATGTGAACATGGTTTTACTCTCGCCAATTTATGATATTCTGCTGCTATAGTGCCACACCTATGAGTGGGATATATGTTGACGTGGCTATGGTAATTGTTGTAGGTGGTGGGTACGGATTTAGGGTGTGCGTATGGTGTGCGTATGTTCAGCGTATGTTCAGCGTATGACGAGCGTATGATGAGCGTATGACGAGCGTATGACGTGCGTATGTGTTTGGAGGGTGACAGGCATTGGTATTACTGGGGAAAGTGTGGTCGCAAACATTCCAGGATTGTTGAATGAATATGTTTTGATGGTGTATGTGTATTGTTCCTTACCGATATTACTTGCCTATGCAGAAATTCTTGAAGATATTGTTCAGTACGTCCTGACTGGATATTCCGCCTTCGCCAAGGATTTCTCCTAAGGCATTGTTGGCTGCTCGTAAATCCATAGAGACGAACTCACCGCTCAAGCCGTCTTTAAGGCCAAGATCGACCCTCTGCAGATTCTCGTGGGCTCGGGTAAGAGCTTCATAATGACGCGCATTGGTAACGATAATATCTTCTGTCTGGGTCTCCTTGAGAGATGACAGCTGTATCAATGCCGACTCGAGGTCTGCAATACCCAGATTCTCAGCAGCAGAAATACAAACCGTCTGCGTTATCTGGATCCCCTCGAAAATAGAACTGTAATCGAGCGACTCTTCCTGCTTCTGGTCTATCTTGTTTACTACCAACAGAAGCTTCTTGTCTGATGTCAAAGAGCGCTTCAGTTGCTCTGCAAAAGCCGTCAGGTCTGTCTTTTGCATCGTACAATCTATAACAACCACCACTATCAGCGCTTTTTCTACTCGCTGAAGCGTGCGCTCGATACCAATAGACTCTATCTTATCGTCAGTCTCGCGGATACCGGCAGTATCTATGAGTCGCAACTCGACATCCCCAAGATGAATCGTATCCTCTATCACATCGCGTGTCGTACCCGGTATATCAGATACAATAGCCCTCTCCTCGCCCAAGAAGATATTGAGGAGAGTACTCTTACCAGCATTAGGAGGTCCCACGATAGCTACAGGCACACCATTCTTGATAGCATCGCCATACTGGAATGAATTAGCCAGTCCTACCACATATTCATCGACCTCCCTGACTAGGGCAATAAGCTGCGTACGGTCGGCAAACTCCACCTCTTGGTCGGAAAAATCCAACTCAAGTTCCAGCAAAGAACAGAAATGGATGAGCTTCTCACGTAGATCCTTAAGCTTCTTAGAGAACGAGCCCTTCATCTGCGAAAATGCCACACGACGGGCAGCCTCGGAACGAGAAGAGATGATATCAGCTACAGCCTCAGTCTGACTAAGGTCCATCTTACCATTTATGAAGGCACGCTTAGAGAACTCACCAGGGCGAGCCAATCGGGCACCATTATCAATAAGCAGCTTAAGTATAGTACGCTGAATATAGACACTGCCATGACAGGCAAACTCAACAATATCCTCGCCTGTAAAAGAATGAGGATTACGGAATACAGTAGCCACGACCTCATCTACCGGTACGCACTTCTCATCAATAATCTGACCATATACTGTGCGACCACCCCTGAGCGAAGAGAGAGTCCGTCCGGAAACAGCTGGACGGAATATCCTATCACCTATAGCAGCAGCATCGGCACCCGACATACGGACGATGGCTATAGCTCCCATACCAGGAGCAGTAGAGATGGCACATATAGTATCCTGTAGAATCATAAATCAGATTATTTGATGATAAGACGACTCACCTCATAGAGCAGCAAGACCGGCAGGCAGACTATAGAGAGCGTGAAGATATCAGTCGTAGGAGTTATTATAGCATTGAGAACCACAATGGCAACGATAGCGTGCTTGCGGTAGGTCGACATCATAGCAGACGTCAGTATGCCCATTTTTGAGAGCAAGAACGCCAATATCGGCATCTGGAACAGCACCCCCATAAGAATACTCAATACCAGCAAGAGATCGAAATAGGAACTCATATCGATCATATTATTCACCGTATCACTGACAGAATAGGTATCGAGGAATCGCAATGCCAACGGGAAAATCAGGAAATAGCTGATAGCGACACCCATAAGGAAGAGAAACTCGCCAGCAGAGAGCATTATACGCGCTATCTTCTTCTCATTGGTATATAATGCAGGGGCAATATAGCCGAAGATAAGCCAAAGGACAACCGGCAACCCTATGATAAGGGCACCATAGAAGGCACATTGGAGGTGCATCATAAGCTGACCTGTAAGGCGAGTATTGATTAGGGACAAATGCCACTCATCCACACGCATACCCTCAAAACCTGTCACATCGGCCAGATAATTAAAGAACTGATAGAGGCAGAAATCCTGCTGTGCCGGATAGAGAGCCACTGCAAAAAGAGTATCCTTGAAGCAGAAGAGTACGACAGATAACCCCAATAAAACCAGGATTACCTTAACCAGTACACTTCGCAACTCATCTATATGCTCCCAGAAAGTCATATACCTGAACTATCGGATTTTTACGTTTAGAATCTCCTTACCCTCAAGATAGCCCTTGAGATTATTGCCGATCTCTACCCTACCCACACCCGCTGGTGTACCAGTAAAGATTAGGTCGCCAGTCTTTAGGGTAAAGAACTTAGAAACATACTCAATGATTTCGTCTACTGTCCATATCATCTCATTCGTATGACCCACCTGACGAGACACTCCATCTATCTGGAGTTCGAACTGAAGATTCTGCACATCCTTGAACTGAGACTTAGGAATCCACTCGGTACAGATAGCAGCCGACTGGTCGAATGCCTTACAGCACTCCCAAGGTTTTCCCTCAGCAATGAAACGACGTTGAAGATCACGTGCTGTGAAATCGATACCAAGACCCACCTCATCATAGTATCTGTGAGCAAACTTCTTATCGATATAACGGCCCAGACGGGAAATCTTCACTACCAGTTCCGTCTCATACTCCCACTCCTTAGCCCAATCTGGCGGAAAGAAAGGATTGCCCCCACGAAGAATTGCCGAATCAGGCTTCATAAAGATAATAGGCTCAGTAGGAATCGGGTTATCCAACTCCTTAGCATGATCACGATAATTACGTCCTATGCAGATAATCTTCATTTATTATTACAGATAAATATATTATTATTCGAGCTATTATCGACCCCTACGCTACACTCGGGCTAGACTCGGGCTAGACCCTAGGAAGACTCGGGGAAGACAAATAGAAAGAAATTCTATTATCGCATACGCAGCTTGATCTGAGTAAGAACACGCTTAGTATCGGCAGGGAACTCCTTCTCCATCATCCAAGCATAATATGCTGGATTCTCACTAAGTACCTTCTCGACAAGCTGACCCTTATGCTGACCGAAGTTGAATACTTCACGGCCTTTTTCATCATATACGAAACGTCCGGCGAAGTCGACATTCTTCTTTGGAGCGGAGAATTCAGCCAACCACTTAACATTACCCTCAAGAGAATCATAGCGATTAAGCTGAGCCATCAAGACATCACAGGTAGCCTCGGTATCAGCCAAAGCGCCATGAGCACCTTCAAGTTCCTTCTCACAATAGAACTTATAAGCAGCAGAGAGTGTACGTTGCTCCATCTTATGGAAAATACCCTGCACATCGATATGATTCATCTTATGGAGATCGAAATCGACATCAACACGAGAAAACTCCTCGGCCAACATCGGAATATCGAAATGTCCGCTATTGTAACCGGCAATATCGCACCCCTTCATGATAGCGGCAATTTCATGAGCCTTCTCCTTGAACGTAGGGCAACTTGCCACATCCTCATCTGATATATGATGAACAGCAACCACCTCCTCTGGGATATGCATCTGAGGATTGATACGAAAATTGTATTTCTCTTTTTTCCCATCAGGGTGAAGCTTTACTATAGCTATTTCGACGATTCTGTCGGACATAACATTCAGGCCGGTAGACTCGATATCGAAAAATATCAATGGTCTTGTAAGTTCTAGCATTGTGCTGTGTTTAGGTTAATTGAACTATATCAAAAATTAATAAGCAGGCTTCCAATCAGATCTGAACTGCATAACCCTATCCATAGTGATAGCTTCAGCCTCAGCATCTGTCAACTGTTTCGACCAATCGACTCTAGCATCAGACTTTGCGCCAGGGCCCATACTATTATGCTCTGCATAACGAGCCGATTTCTGATTTTCTACACGTCCCCAATTATGCCAACCTTCTGGAGTTATAGACTCAGGCATCTCGCAATTCAGGAAAGTAACAGATGCGTAAGCACGCCATGGTCGACCTAAATATACCTTTTTGACACCCACGTCAGACTTAATTTTACAGCCATTAAAAATATAACCATAAGGAACATTATCTGGAGTAGATGCTGCTGTTATGTAAGAATCTGCCTTACAGAAAATCTCACAACCCTCAAACCAAGCGGTAGCTGGACCGAATATAAAATCAGTTGTACCCTCTATATAACAATTACAATAATATTGACGACTACAAGCAGTACCACCAGTATAGAGTGTATCCTGATTGCCAAGTAGCTTCACATTAGCAAATTCGCAGCGATCGCCCTCGACATGAAGAGCTACTGCCTGACCGACCCGGCCTGCTGCGTTCTCAATAGTAAGATTCTCCATTCTGATACCTGTGCCATCCACACGAACCGTCCATGTATTGAAGGTACCCATATTATTGAGAGAAGCATAATCACTATATACTATTTTTACCTTATCGACACCCTCACCTATAATCGTAATATCGCACTTATTAGCGGGGATAATTACCTTCTCGTTATATACACCTTCTTTTACATAGATAGTAGTACGCGTAGGCTTGTAGTCACGTACGGACAATACAGCCTCCTGAATGGAAGTGAACTGTCCCTTTCCATTCTTAGACACCACGATATCCGGTGCATTCGGTTGTGCTTTTGCCATGATACACGTCACTACCAAGATGAGTAACAATGTCAGGCGATTAAAATTCTTCATGAACTAAAGATTGTGATTTTTTATAGTAACTAAATATTCGCTCTTGATAATTACGGACGATAATCCATTGGATCGTTCTTAAACAACTCTGGATCCTGAAGACGAGTCTTATTCTTCTCGAAATATTGCATTTGACGCTCCTTGCGTCTATCTATCTCATCCTGGTTTTTTGCTCTACCCAACGCATCATACTCAACAGAATAATACTCCTTAGCAAAAGAGTCGTACATTCTCCATTTACCCTTACGAAGACCCTTCACATACTCGCCCTCAGCAGCCACTTCACCTGACAATTCATCAATTACCTTGTAATGGCCATCGAGTCTACCCTTCTCATAATTACATTCGGTCTGCAATCTGCCAGAAGAGAAATATTCGAAACTTTTTCCTTGAGCAAATCCCATATTGTAGGTAATAATCTGACTTAGCTGACCATTATTATGGTAATAGCATTGGTTTCCGTTAAGCATACCATTATCGTATATCTCTTCGCTTATCAGCTTACCGTCAGTACCGAAAAACGTCCACTTACCATGACGATTCTTACCGATGTATGTTCCCTTAGCCTCAATCTTCTGGTTATCACCATAGAGAACGGCTGTACAAGTATCAGACTCATTTATGTAGCTAAGAACGGCAGTCTTATTACCCTTCTCATCATAACGAACCATCTCTCCTACAGGTTTACCATCCTTAAAAGTACCTACATATGCATAATGTCCATTGGCATACTTACGAGCCCACTCGCCCTGACGGAGACCATTTTCGTCTACCTTATTAGGTTTATCTGGTAGATTTACACTTTTTTCTACATGGTTGCCACTCTTAGGTACTCTATTGCCGAAAACATCCATTTGAGCCCATGCTGAATGAGCGACTACTATCATTGATGCAATTGCTACAAATCTTTTCATATCTAGTGTTGTTTATTTCTTTACTACGGACTTCAATCTACCATCACGCAAGAGAGTTGTAATCTCCTCTCCATCTGTCACATCATCAATAGACGAGAGGAGAGATCCCTTAGACGAGAGAGTCATGGTATAACCACGATTTACAATTCGTTGTGGATCCAGTGCCTCCAGTTGTTGACGGCGAGCCTTTATGCGCTGACGTTCCATCTGAATAGCGACATCAGACAAGCTAGATAACTTATGTCTCAATGTTTCTATATTTATTGACAATCGCTCCACCCTTCCATTAGCCAGATATGCTAACTTCTGACGACGAATATTCAACTGGCTATTGAAATTCGCCATTATATATGCCACCTGAGACTCCAAGCGATGTTTCAAATCATCTATCAGCAAAAACTGTGCCGAGTTGTGCTCTATGAGATATTCTGCCGCGGCTGTAGGCGTTTTGAGCCTTTTATAAGCGACCATATCTGCTACGGATGTATCTTGTTCATGACCGATGCCAGTAATAACAGGCAAAGGGAACGTAGCGATATACGTTGCAAGAGTGTAATCATCAAAACACGCCAGATCCTGCTTTGAACCGCCACCACGGATAATTACAACAGCATCATAGTCAGACACCATCTCCTCAAGGTCGGAACGTATTTTACCCAAAGCATCTACAATAGACTCTGGAGCAGAGACACCCTGCATGATGGCAGGGTAAAGCTGGCATTTACAATTCTGCGTAACGCTATTTGCTCTAATCTGGTCCATAAAATCGCCATAGCCAGCTGCTGTGTTAGCAGATATAATAGCGATGCTACGTATGATGCGAGGCAACTGAAGCTGCTGCTGCAAATCCATGTACCCCTCAGAAATCAACTGAGCGATAGTCTGCTTACGTTTAAGCTCATACTCACCCAATGTATATGAAGCATCAATCTCGTCGACAATAGCAGTCATGCCATAGGCCTGATGGAAGTTTACTGTAAGGTGAACCAATACCTTCAGTCCATCCTTCATCTCGACTCCGGCTTCATCTTCGAACTTTCTTATGACACTGCTGAAAAAACTACCCCAGACAGCACATTGGAGCGATGCTATAGGTGTATTCGTACCTGGCTGAGATTCGATTAAAGAAAAATAGGCGTGGCGAGAATACTTATAGTTCTTCACCTCACCAAATACCCATGCAGAAAGATTAGCATCCGAGATTAAATCACGGATACCACTTGTAAAGTCGTATAGGCTTACGCCGATATGTGGTACATTTGTCTGCATATATTCGTGCAAAGGTAATATTTATGGCAATTACTAAAGACCGAACGACCAATAATCTTTGTATATTTTTAAAATATACTCTATACCTATACTACACCTACACTAGACCTATACAACACCTATACTAGGCCTATTCATGGACAAAAACAAAAGGGGCATTCTTGCGGAATGTCCCTCATATAGTAAATAACCGAATAACGATTAACCTAGCTTAGCAAACGCAGTGTCTATACGACGCAGCATCTCGTCTTTACCGATGAATGCTCCGATACCGAAGATGCTAGGCCCCTGACTAACGCCAAGTACTGCAAGACGGAGTGTATTCATAATCTGACCCATGCTGTACTCGTGAGATACAACCCAGTCGTGAGCTACAGTCTCTGTCTCTGCCTTTATCTCTGGCTGCTCTGCTATAAGAGCTCTCAACTCCTTGAGACGCTCAACGTTCTCTGGCTTCCAGAACTTAGATACCGACTTCTCGTCGTACTCTGTCGGAGCAATGAACATATAGCGGACAAGCTCTACGAGGTCCTTAGGGAATGTAGCACGCTCCTTGATGAGAGATACAGCTGCAGTAGCACGCTCAAGTGTTGTATCTACCCCAAGTTGCTCCTTAAGCATTGGAAGAATTATTGCTGCCAACTCCTCGGAAGAGGTAGTCTTCAAATACTGCGCATTGAACCACTTTGCCTTGTCGTGACTGAAACGAGCGCCAGATTTAGATACCTTATCCAATGAGAATGTATCGATAAGTTCCTGCATAGAGAATATCTCCTGCTCTGTACCTGGGTTCCAACCAAGAAGAGCGAGCATATTGATGAACGCACCTGGGAAATAACCCTCCTCACGGTAGCCCATTGCTGTCTCACCTGTAGGCGAGTTCCAGAGAAGTGGGAATACTGGGAAACCAAACTTGTCACCATCTCGCTTAGAGAGCTTACCCTGACCCTGAGGCTTGAGCAACAATGGGAGGTGAGCAAACTCTGGCTGTGTATCTTTCCACCCGAATGCCTCATAGAGGAGGAAGTGAAGTGGAAGTGATGGCAACCACTCCTCGCCACGGATTACGTGAGAGATCTCCATAAGGTGGTCATCCACGATATTTGCAAGGTGGTATGTAGGGAGTGCATCAGCAGACTTGTAAAGCACCTTATCATCGAGAGTAGATGTATTAATGGTAATATGACCACGGATAATATCATCCATCTCCACATTGCGGTTCTCAGGCATCTTGAAACGGATAACCCAAACATCACCACGCTCTATACGAGACTTAACCTCATCAGCAGAAAGCTTAAGCGATGTCTCGAGCTGTGTACGTACTGAATAGTTGTACGCAAATGTCTCTCCGCGCTCCTCATATTGCTTGCGAAGTGCATCAAGTTGCTCTGCTGTATCAAATGCGTAATATGCATTACCGCTGGCAACAAGATCTTGTGCATACTTGAGGTATATCTCCTTACGCTCACTCTGACGATATGGGGCATGAGGACCACCCTCATTAATACCTTCATCTATAGTTATGCCACACCACTTCAAAGACTCCATGATATAAGCCTCTGCTCCTGGCACGAAACGCTGTGAGTCTGTATC
>JAKSLC010000065.1 GCA_024401415.1 Bacteroidales bacterium
AGCTCGTTGGGCTCATAACCCAAAGGTCAGTCGTTCGAGTCGGCTCCCCGCTACTAAAGGAGAAATCGAGAGATTTCTCCTTTTTTTGTTTGTATGGCAGATTGGTATATCGCCAGATAAAGTTATCGAACAGGAGAAAAAAAAGAGTGACACTTAGATATATACCCAGCGCGAACAAAATGACTTAACTCCTGATAAATCCACGAGACACAGACAAACAAAAAACAGCTACGGACCCGCATCCGTAGCTGTTTATGACTTGACTTTGACTTTAATCTAATTTATTTTGCCTGCGCTTTACGTGCTGAATAGCTAATCTTAAGCGCCTGAGCCTTACGCAAAGCTTGTTTGATATCTGTTACAGTACCCATTTGAACATCTGCGTCGGCCTTGATAGAAACTGTCATCTTAGGACGATCAGATTCCTTCATACCCTCGCGCTCTTGGAGTACATAATCCTGGATACCATCCACTGTAGCGAAAGAGTCATTTAGCTGGATACGAGGCTCAGTACCGTACTTTTTAGTACTCATAGGTACACCTACATATACATAAGAAACCAATGACTTTTGCTCAAGTTTTGTTACCTCAGTAGCTTCAGGAGTCTTAATCTTAACCTGCATTGTAACCTCCTTCATAGATGTTGCCACCATAAAGAAGAACAAAAGCATAAACACAATATCAGGCAATGATGAGGTATTCAACTTCTGTTGACCACCCTTTCTTTCTTTTCTGAATTTTGCCATTACTTCTTGTAGTTTTTAGGTTCAGCCTCCGAAATACGTTGAGGATAAATAGTCTTTATAGCCTTTTGCTCAGCATCACTACACTCATCATAAGGCTTGCGGAACTTCACTCTTGCGAGTTCATCACGGAGTTCATTGTATGCAGCCTGGAGTTCGTTCTGCACTTCCAAATAAGCCTGGTAAGAACTACCGCGGTCATTAAGGAGTGAGATTACGCCCTTAGACACAGGATAAAGGCCGAAGAATTCAACCTCTGTTTCTGTTTTCTCTGGGAGTGACTCCAAATTAGCTGGATTGGCAATAAACTCTTTAGCCTTTGCGCGCAAATCCTTAACCTGTAACCAATCGCCCTCAACCAAGAGTTCATTTCTAAAGTTGAGGTTCACAGTGAACACGTTTCTTTCCTTAATAGGAGGAGCATCATCATCCTTGCTATCTGACATAGGAGGCAACATACGTGCCAAACCTGTGTCCGTGCTCATTGTTGTGGCTACGAGGAAGAAGATAAGGAGCAAGAATGCGATATCTGCCAAAGAACTAGCATTAAGTTCTGGAGTTTCTTTCTTTGCCATTTTCTTATTCTCTTACTAGTTAAACCACTAATTGGTATTTATCTGAACAACTGACGAACCTCAGAGTAGATGATACACAATACAGCTGCACTTGCGCTAATGTAAGCCAAGAAGATACCTGTATCAGCGACCTTCAACATGAAAGGCTCGTTATCTGTACCCTCATAACCTGGGAGGTTGAGGATAGTGTCATCTGCCAAATACCAGCAGATAGCAACGATAGCGAAACAAGCGACTACGATAATAGCCGACTTCAACAACCCCTCTGGGTTAGTGAATGCCTCGAACACCCATGAAAAGATGGCGCCGAGAACACCGATAGCCAAGATAGCTATGGTTGTTACGATAATAATGCCTGTGAAAGAACCGTCGGCGCTTGCTGCAGGATTGATCTGCTCTGCAAGGATCTCATTGTTAGCGCCCATCAATACAGCGAGAGCGAGAGCAATGACAACGATTGCAAACATTATTACCTTACCGATTAAACCTACTGTTTTCATCTATAACAGAATTAAATTAGATGAACAATTGATTAATGGTTTGACTTGTACTTCAAGAGGATATCCATGAACGAGATAGAAGCGTCCTCCATCTTGTTTACGATACCGTCGATCTTAACAACGATGTAGTTGTAGAATACTTGAAGAATAACGGCTGCGATCAAACCGAACAATGTTGTCAAGAGGGCAACCTTGATACCACCAGCAACTGCGATAGGAGAGATATCACCCATAGCCTGGATTGAGTCGAATGCACCGATCATACCTACTACAGTACCCATGAATCCGAGGGATGGAGCAAGTGCGATGAACAAAGAGATCCAAGTCATACCGCTCTCGAGCTGACCCATTTGAACTGAACCGTAAGATACAACAGACTTCTCAACCATATCGAGACCCTCGTCATAACGCTCAAGACCCTGATAGAAGATTGAAGCTACTGGACCACGTGAGTTACGGCAAACGTCCTTTGCCTTCTCAACGCCACCCTCATTAAGAGCGTTCTCTACCTTCTCGAGAAGCTTCTTTGTATTTGTGTTAGCTGCTGTGAGGTAAATAATACGCTCGATAGCAATAGCAAGACCGAGAACGATACATGCCAACACTGGGAGCATCCAACCTACACCACCCTCAACGAACTTCTCCTTAAGTACCTGGTGCATGCTTACCTCTGCTGCCGCAGCTGGAGCTGCTGCCTCATCAGCTGCTACTACTTCAGCAGCTTCAACTGATGCTGCTTCTGCCTCTGGTTGAGCATCCTGAGCGAAAGCTCCGAAACTCATCATAGAGAGTACTGCGATTGACGCGAATAGCTTTTTCATAATTTACAATAAATTGTTTTAAGTATTTAAAATTAGTTAAGTTATTTTTAAAGTATAGACCGCTAGGTCCATAAACTAGTGGACGTTTGTACCCCTAGTTTCAGTTCGCTAAATTACTTATTTTTCCGAAAATACAAGCTATCTGAAAGAAATTTCCCCTTTCAAAGACTTATTGAGCATGATTCTAATCTCTGCGGGATTTGTATAATTCCCTAAAATATGCATTAATTTAGTTAACGCTGCTTCGGTAGTAATATCCCTACCGGAGATGACGCCCATATCCATAAGATGGCGTCCGGTATCATACCTCCACATCTCGACGCTACCTGCAAGACACTGAGTTACATTAAGGATAACGACACCTCTAAGCAGAGCCTGATGGAGTTCTTCGAGGAACCACTTATCAGTAGGGGCGTTACCCGACCCGAAAGTTTCCATTACAATACCCCTGACACCAGGGATATTAAGCACCTGATGAACATACCCTCTAGTCATACCGGGGAAAATTTTCAAGAGGGCTATATTTTGTTCCATATCAGTCATGATGGACAAAGGTCCTTCGACAGGAGTATACCTTATATGTGCATAAGAATACTTGATATCAATACCGACCTCAGCCAAATGAGGATACCCCTGAGAAGTGAACGCCATAAAATCGCTAGCATTCACTTTAGAGCATCTATTACCGCGATACAACTTAGATTGGAAATAGACAGAGACCTCAGGCACAATAGCCATACCATTTTCGCGAGCAGCGGCTATTTCGAGGGCAGCGATAAGATTCTCCTTTCCATCCGTTCGAATGGTACCCATAGGCAATTGGGAGCCGGTAAGGACTACAGGCTTAGCCAGATTCTGCAACATAAAACTCAGAGCAGATGCTGTGTAAGCCATAGTATCAGTACCATGAAGAATCACGAACCCATCGTAACTATCATAATTATCCTTGATGATATTGCACAACCTGACCCACACATCAGGGCACATTTCAGAAGAATCGATAGGAGGATTAAAAGTGATGGTATCGACCTTAAAATCGAACATCTGAAGTTCAGGAACCTTCTTTCTGATGTTCGAGAAATCCATAGGCACCAAAGTATTGGTAGAAGGAGACTTCACCATACCGATAGTACCACCTGTATACACTATAAGTACACTAGACATAACACACGCACTAAAAGAAACGAGACCCTTTTATCAACTATTGTAAACCATCTCTGCACCCATTGAGCACCCTATGAGCACCCTATGAGCACTCTATCATCTCTCTTGTTCATCGCAGTTTTTTTTAAACGCCTCCGTCATGACATCACAATACGAACAAGAGCGACAGGCATCATAAAACGACATCACGAATGAAAAGAGCGAAATGGCCAAACCATATAATAAAGAGATACACAAAGGTAGCACATTTCTGACGTCACAATTAGTGAAGTGTCAATAATTATAGTATTTTTGCACAAATTATACTATAGGGACATATATAAAACCTCGAGTTTTAATTATTCCCTAGTTGGCCTATACAAATAATGAACAAAAACAAACTAACAGACTATTGGCAGCATCTGTGGCCACATCTAGTTGTGGTCCTCTGTTTTGTTGCCCTCACATGCTTATACTTTCTTCCAGTACTTCAAGGCAAAGAGATACGACAAGGAGACGACATCAATGCCAAGGGAGCTGCGCAGGAATTAGTACAATATCAGAAAGAGACAGGCGAGTATGCGCAATGGACCAACTCCATGTTTGGAGGCATGCCAGCATACCAGATCCGCAGTGATTCATCGCAGAATGTGTATAAGATATTCAACAAGATAGCGCGTCTGAACCTACCATACACCACGATGGGTATACTATTCATGTACCTGTTAGGCTTTTACCTTTTATTAACATCCATGAATTTCAAGCCATGGATGTCTCTAGTGGGAGCGATAGCCTTTGCCTTTGGATCATACAACATAATAATCATCATAGCCGGTCATATAACCAAGGCATACGCCATAGCCCTGATGCCAGTGGTACTAGCTGGGGTAATATTAATATTCAGAGAGAAATGGATATCAGGAGGGCTATACACGATGGTAGGATTAGGCATGGAGCTAGCCTACAACCATGTACAGATAACCTATTACCTAGGATTGGCCATACTAGTTATGATCATTGCGGAGTTGATAGGTGCCATCAAGAAAAAAACACTAAAAACATTCGGCATATCCTGTGCTGTATTAGTGGGGGCATCAATACTTGCGGTACTTCCAGGAACCACCAACATGTGGTCGACCTACGAATACAGCAAATTCTCTACACGCGGTCCGTCTGAATTAAAATCCGACACCGACGAGCCGCAACATGACGGACTAGACAAAGACTACGCTCTAGACTGGAGTTACGGCATACATGAGACCCCTACCCTACTTATACCTAACATAGTAGGAGGAGCCAGTGAGCTTATCGGCTACGACAACAAAGCCGTCCAGAACATGGCGCCGCAGATACGAGATGCTGTTGCCCAGCAGATGCCGAAATACTGGGGCGGTCGAAGTTTCACATCCGGACCAGTATACGCTGGTGCGATAATATGCTTTTTATTCTTCATAGGAGTATTTTACTACGAAGGCAAGCACAAGAAATGGCTAATAGCGGCCACGATACTATCGATATTCCTTGCATGGGGCAAGAACTTCATGCCATTTACGGACCTGATGTTCTACTACTTCCCGATGTACAACAAATTCCGTACAGTAGAGATGGCCTTAGTAATAGCCTCGATGACCATACCCCTTTTAGGCTTCCTTGGGTTAAAAGAGATCTTTGAGAACCCAGAGCGCATACGCTACGAGACTGGGAAATTCTTTGGAGCCATGGGGCTCACTGCAGGCTTTGCGCTGATAATAGCATTGATGCCTACACTCTTCTATGATTTTCTATCTGACCAAGAAGCGACGATGTTTGCGCAACTGAAATCGGGAGAGAACGCGCAAGCATACGCAATGTTTGAGCAAGGCGTAATAGATGCGCGAATAGAGCTCACGCGAGCAGATGCGTGGAGATCTGTACTATTTATATTCCTAGGCTCTTCGGCATTATGGTTCTTTGCTGTAGGCAAGATAAACTCCAAGATAGCGCTCAGTACGCTAGGCATACTGATACTCTTTGACCTTTGGAGCATAGACAAACGCTACCTATCAGAAAAGCACTTTACGCCATCGTCAGTAGGCAAGACAGAATTCCCTATTTCGAAAGCAGACAAGCTAATACTTGGGGATCAAGAAGCGCATCGAGTAATTTCGCTTTACAGAGATCCATTCAACGAGGTAGCGACAAGCTACTATCACCAATCGGTAGGCGGCTATCACGGAGCGAAACTCAGACGTTATCAAGACGTCATAGACAGATATCTAAGAGACGAATGGAATGCGATACGGCAAACGCTTCAATCTCAAGACATAGCTACTCTTGAACAGACATTAGGGGGAGCGACAGCGATGAACCTTCTTAACACCAAATACCTCATCTACAACCCTGATGCGGAGCCAATACGCAACCCATACGCATTAGGAGCGGCGTGGTATGTATCAAAAGTAACGTCTGCAGCTACACCAGACGAAGCTATAACAGCCATAGGAGAGATAGACATTACCGACGAGGCTGTTATAGAGCATGTAGATGCCAGCGTACTCCAGACATCCGTTGACTCGACAGCTACCATAACCAGGACCTCATACAGTCCGGACGAGATCAGCTATACAGCGACGACGACTACGCCACAAGTAGCGATATTCAGCGAGATATACTACCCTGCCGGGTGGGAAGCCACTATAGACGGTCAAAAGGCAGAGATACTACAAGCCGACTACATACTCAGGGCGCTACAGATACCGGCAGGTACACATGAAATAAGATTTACATTTCACCCGCGATCATATACAACTGGCAAAACAGTATCCAGCATTGCATCGGTGGCAACAATCCTATTACTAATAGGAGGATTATTTTACAACTTCAAAAAAACTAAGAAGCTATGAGAAGCAGCAGAGCCCTGACCCCTACTGAGGTCACACAATTGGAGCGTCGTGGCAACATTGCTACGGATTGGGATTTAGTAAGAGTAACAGAGAAAGGTTTTTCAGCTCTAAACATCCGAAACACCTACTTCCGCGGTCGAGCGTACCTAGGAGCCGACCTGGAAATAGTTGGTGCTACTATCTCAGGCTACGAGATACTAGACAATACGGCAGTTATCAACAGTACCTTGGAAGCGGAGGGCAACCAGATCCACGTACTCAACGAGGCAGGCAACCGTATTATTTACTGTACTCCTGGGCTAACGCCACAGATAGCCTACATGGAAGCCTTTCATACATACAAATCGGGGCTACAAGAGGGCTTCAAGAAACTACAGACAGAAGAAGATCTCTGTACCATAGAGAAGAACGTTGTGATAAAGACCGGATGTACGATACGCAACACATACGTAGGACACCACACCGTACTAGAAGGCTTTACGGCGGACAACTGCTTTATAGCAGACAACTGTCACCTATCCAATGGAGAAGGAGTTTCTGCATTCTGTGGACCGATGACAGTAAGTCACCACAAATCGACCCTACTCATTGCGGGTCTATACTCATTCTACAATGCAGGAAGCAACACCAACTCATCGAACCACAACTACCGACTTGGACCGATTCACCAAGCGATATACAACCGAGGCGTAAAGACAGGATCGGGCAGTTATGTGCTTCAGCCAGCTCACATAGGAGACTTCTCCATGGTAGTAGGCAAGCACTACAACCATCCTAACACATCCAAGCTACCATTCTCATACATCGTTGAGAAAGAGGGAGTGTCTGTCATCTTCCCTGCGCAGAACTTCAAAGCCATTGGCATGTGGAGAGATCTAGCGAAATGGCCATCGCGTTACAAACTAGCCAACGATGCCATAGTTCCAGACTTCTCGATACACCGTCCAACATACATCAACAAACTCTTCCAAGCAGCCAGCATACTTGAGCAGCTACTAGAGAATGCGAAAGGGGACGTAGTGACATACGAAGGATGCCGCATACAAAAGATAATGCTACAACCAGCCATAGATACATATAAGAGTATGGCACAGGCCCTCCTCATGGCGCGATACGCTATGAAACGCAAAGAGTGCAATGCATTCATAGGCGTTGAAGGCGACTGTGAGAACTGGAAATGGATAGACCTATGCGGATCGTGGTTCAACAAACGAGTAATAGACACTGTAGAGAAGAACATTGCGGACGGCAAATACCATAACCTAGACAAGATTACGGACGAGCTATTCTTCCTACAGCAGACAAAACAGCACAATATAGTTAAAGCCATCGTTTCAATGATGCACACCTATCTAAACATTGATGATCTTTCAGATACAGAGAAAGTCGATGTAGAGATAGCCAAAGCGAAGAAGACATTTGAGCAACTCCTTGACATTCTACTCTTCGATGCAAAGAGAGAAAGCAACGGCAGGATGACGGTAGGCTATGGTCTTGACGGAGACGAGAACGACTGTCAGGCAGACTTTGACTTTGTCCACTCCTCGCTAGACGAAGATACGGAGGCAGCGGTGAAAGTAATACGCACCTACATCGAAACGTTATCGTAGATACTACGAGAAGACAAACATAAGAAAAAGAGAAACGAACCCCGAGAGTCTAAGATATAGCTTTCGGGGTTCATAACACAACGACGAAAGGGATACGATATGAGTTGGCTAATAAACGGCAAGTCTACCAAAGACGAAAAAGAGGTAATGAGAGCATTCAACCTCAAATATGCGCCAATGGTAAAATCGCTAATTGATACAGACCTATACAAATTCAGCATGGGACAAGTATACCATCATCAATGGGCCAGTGACCATGCTATCTGGGACTTCAAGGCGCGCAATGTTGGAGAAGGACTAACCCATGGGAAATACGACCATGCGGACTGCGAAGAGATAATCAACCAGCTCAAAGCGTACTGTGCGCTACAATTCGACACAGACGAGCTCTCATTTATGAACGAGCGCTTCCCGTGGATACAAGACAACTATACAAACTTCCTTTCATTCTGGCATCCGAAATTTGAAGACTTTGAAATAACAGAGAGTGGCATATCGGGCATAGAAATACACTTCTCTGGAGTACAAGAATACATCTCGTACTATGAGATACCATTACTAGAGATAACAGCTGAGACCTACTATAGGAACCACTATGACTACGAAGAGTTGCTCTTGAAATTCAAGACAGAGACGAAAGAGAAGATAGACAAAATAAAAAGAGGCGAATACGATTTAGGAGTATTCAGTGAATTTGGAGCTCGACGCAGACTCAGCTACGAAGCGCAAGAACATGTAGTCAAAGCATTAAAAGAGTCGGGCATAAAAGGCTTCATGGGCACATCGAACGTATACCTTGCCATGAAATACGACCTCAACGCTGCGGGAACTATGGCGCATGAATTCATAATGTCAGTAGGACAGGGTCACCCAGAATACAACCCAGCCTACTCCAACAAATACGCCTTAGAATCGTGGGTAAAAGAGTACAGCACCTGGAACGGCACAGCTTTAACCGACACTATAACAACCAACTGCTTTCTAAAAGACTTCCAACGCACCTTCTCGAACCTATTCAGTGGTGTGCGACATGACTCTGGAGACCCATACGAATGGGGAGACAAGATGATAGCCCACTACAAATCATTCGGGATAGACCCGATGACCAAGACGCTACTCTTCAGTGACGGTCTCAACGGGGAGATAGCGAGTTCGATAAACCGATACTTCAAAGGCAAAGCCAAAGTAGCATTCGGCATAGGTACATGGTGGTCGGCGCCACAAGGCATAAAACCCCTGAACATAGTAGCCAAGACAGCCCTCATAAACGGCAGTGATGTAGCCAAGCTATCAGATGCGGACGGCAAAAACATGTGTCGCAACCCAGAGTACATAGACTACCTAAAGCGCACTATAGAGTGGCGCATGAAACACTGAAAACAAGAGAAGACCTAACGCTACAAAAAGAAACAGGCATGAAATACTTCATAATAATAGACATGCAGAACGACTTCACCACAGGAGCGCTGCGAAACGAAGCTGCGACGAGCAACATCAGAGCCATAGCCGACAAAGCGGCGGAGCTCAAGGCACAAGGCTATACAATAATTGCCACACGAGACACGCACCACTCCGACTATCTGCAGACACAAGAAGGCAGGAATCTACCTGTAGAGCACTGCATAGAGAACACGGCTGGGTGGCAAGTAGCAGAAGAGATAATTCCACATATTGACAAATATGTAGACAAGCCATCATTCGGTTATGCAGATTGGCGAGACGTGATAGGAGAAGCTCCAGAAGCCATAGCCATGTGTGGCACCTGTACAGCGATATGTGTTGCAAGCAACTTCACGATCTTAAAAGCCACATACAGAGAGACCCCCATCACGATATACAAAGACCTATGTGCCTGCTTAACAGAAGAGACGCACAACGCTGCGATAACAGTAATGCAGACCCAGCAAGCGATAATAGAGTAAACTGACAGAGCATAGAGCTACAACATCGGGAGATGCCACTTATAGTGCACAGCCAAGATACGCAATACCACTATAGTGGCCATACCCGAGACAGAAGCGACACCGACAGGCAAAGCGACGTGTAAGAGAGCGAAATATACTGTGGCTCCGATGACAGAAGCAGTAGCATAGAAATCCTCGCTAAAAATTGTAGGTTTTATACCTGCGAAGACATCTCTAATGATACCGCCCAAGACGCCAGTCATGCATCCCATCCCGATAGACACCCAAATAGGCATACCGAAAGAGCAAGCCTTTTGAGCGCCTGCAATAGTAAAAAGAGCCAATCCGATAGTATCAGAGAGGATAAAAACGAACTGATTCAACTTAGAGGGGATAGCCTTGAACCTATACCTAAGCAGATAGAACAAGACCATAGCGATGAGGGTACAAATGACATAGACAGGAGAAGTAGTCCAGAACGGAGAGACCCCCAGCATACAATCGCGAACTGTACCGCCGCCTACGGCGACGCAGAACGCCAGGACGAAACCGCCGAAAATATCATACCGGCTATTAGAAGCCACCTTCAGGCCTGAGAAAGCGAAAGCTATAGTACCGACTATCTCGAAGATATAATTAAGCATATCAAAAAAGCATTAGAAATGGGAGTGCAAAAGTATGAAAAAAAGGACAAAAACAACTAGAAAGCTGTGCATTGAATTAGAACGACTCTAAATAGAGAAAAAATAATGTACACTTTTTGTGAGATGCAACTTTTGAGGTTAATTTTGCGTTCATATTAGGAGTATTAATCTTAATTACAAAGCAACAAAAACAAAATAGTTCAAATAACAAATTTATGAGTGGTATTTTCAATTCCTCAATCGGGCGTAAACTCTTGATGTCAATCTCGGGTTTATTCCTTGTATTGTTCTTACTGTTCCACATGTCAATGAACCTTGTGGCAGTATTCTCGGGTTCAGCGTACAACGCTGTTTGCGAGTTTTTGGGCACTAACTGGTACGCACTTGCTGCAACAGCAGTATTGGCGCTTGGTTTCCTTGTCCATATCGTGTATGCTTTTATTCTTTCAGTACAGAACCGCAAAGCTCGTGGCAACAACCGTTACGCTGTAACAGTTAAGCCAAAGAATGTAGAGTGGGCATCACAGAACATGCTTGTTCTTGGTATCATTGTAATTCTTGGTCTTGGTCTACACTTGGCACACTTCTGGTACAAGATGATGTTTGCAGAGTTGGCAGGTATCGAGAACGAGATTGCTGCTACAAATGGTGCTGAATGGATTAAGTTCTGGTTTAGCCAGCCATTAGTTGCAGTATTGTACGTTGTATGGCTTGTGGCTCTTTGGTTCCACTTGACACACGGTTTCTGGAGTGCAATTCAGACAATCGGATGGAACAACGATACATGGATTGAGCGTTGGGAGTGCATTTCTAAGATTTTTGCAACAGTTGTTTGCCTTGGTTTCGCACTTGTAGTAATCGGCTATGCTCTTGGTATCTTCCCATTGTGTGGTAGCTGCTGTGCATAAATAACGGACTATTAATTAAAAGTAAATTACAGAGATGTCTATTATAGATTCTAAAATTCCAGAAGGTCCAGTTGCAGAAAAGTGGACCAACTACAAGGCACACCAGAAATTGGTGAACCCTGCAAACAAGCGTAAACTTGACATCATCGTAGTAGGTACAGGTCTTGCTGGTGCATCAGCAGCATCTACACTTGCAGAGATGGGCTTCAACGTATTGAACTTCTGTATTCAGGATTCTCCACGTCGTGCGCACTCAATTGCTGCACAGGGTGGTATCAACGCTGCGAAGAACTACCAGAATGACGGCGACTCAGTATACCGTCTTTTCTACGATACAGTAAAGGGTGGTGACTACCGTGCACGTGAGGCTAACGTATACCGTTTGGCTGAGGTATCGAACAACATTATTGACCAGTGCGTTGCACAGGGTGTACCATTTGCACGTGAATACGGCGGATTGCTCGCAAACCGTTCATTCGGTGGTGCACAGGTAAGCCGTACATTCTACGCTAAGGGTCAGACAGGACAACAGCTTCTTCTTGGTGCATACTCTTCACTCAACCGTATGATTGAGGCTGGCAAGGTAAAGAGCTACAACCGTTATGAGATGCATGACGTTGTTATGATTGACGGTCGTGCACGTGGTATCATTGCAAAGAACCTTGTTACAGGTAAGTTTGAGCGTTTTGCTGCACACGCAGTAGTAATTGCTACAGGTGGTTATGGTAACACATACTTCCTCTCTACAAACGCTATGGCATGTAACTGTTCGGCAGCTATTGCAGCATATCGTAAGGGTGCATACTTTGCAAACCCATCATATGTACAGATTCACCCAACATGTATTCCAGTACACGGTGACAAGCAGTCGAAGTTGACATTGATGTCAGAGTCATTGCGTAACGATGGTCGTATCTGGGTACCAAAGAAGATTGAGGATGCGAAGGCACTTCAGGCTGGCACAAAGAAGGGTTCAGATATTCCAGAGGAAGATCGTGACTACTACTTGGAGCGTCGTTACCCAGCATTCGGTAACCTCGTACCACGAGACGTTGCTTCACGTGCTGCAAAGGAGCGTTGTGACAAGGGCTATGGTGTAAACAACACAGGTCTTGCAGTATTCCTTGACTTCTCAGAGGCTATCAACCGTCTTGGCATTGACGTAGTACGTCAGCGTTACGGTAACCTCTTTGATATGTATGGGGAGATTACAGACGTTAACCCAGGCGAGCTTGCTAAGGAGATTAACGGTACAAAGTACTACAACCCAATGATGATCTTCCCTGCAATCCACTATACAATGGGTGGTATCTGGGTAGACTACGAGCTCCAGACATCAGTTAAGGGACTCTTCGCTATTGGCGAGTGTAACTTCTCTGACCACGGTGCTAACCGTCTTGGTGCATCAGCCCTCATGCAGGGTCTTGCTGATGGATACTTCGTACTTCCATATACAATTCAGAACTATCTTTCTGACCAGATTACAGTACCACGTTTCTCTACAGACGCTCCAGAGTTTGCAGAGACAGAGAAGGCATGTATCGAGGCACAGAAGGCACTCCTCAAGAACCCTAAGGGCAAGGATGGCAAGTCTGTAGATACACTTCACAAAGAGCTTGGCCACATTATGTGGGAGTACGTTGGTATGGGTCGTACAAAGGCAGGCTTGGAGAAAGCACTTGTAGAGCTCAAGCGCATCCGCAAGGAGTTTGAGGAAGAGCTCTTCGTACCAGGAGTTGAAGAAGGCATGAACAACGAGCTTGACAAGGCATTCCGTTTGAAGGACTTCATCTTGATGGGTGAGCTTATTGCGAACGATGCATTGCACCGTGAGGAGTCATGTGGTGGTCACTTCCGTGAGGAGCACCAGACAGAGGAAGGTGAGGCAAAGCGTAACGATGCTGACTTCTTCTATGTTGGTTGCTGGAACTACAAAGGTGACGACAACACAACACCAGAGCTTATCAAGGAGCCTCTTGTATACGAGGCAATCAAGGTTCAAACACGTAATTACAAGAACTAAAAAAGAAGACCACAATGGCAGAAAAGAATATAACAGTCACCCTACGTGTTTGGCGTCAGGCAAACGCAAAGGCAAAAGGTGAGTTCAAGAACTATCAAGTAACATCTACAACAGATACTTCGTTCCTTGAGACACTTGATATCCTCAACGAGGATCTCGTAGCGAAGGGCGAGGAGCCAATTACATTTGACCACGACTGCCGCGAGGGTATTTGCGGTATGTGTTCATTGTACATCAACGGTCACCCTCATGGTCCAGCTACAAAAGCTACAACATGTCAGCTTTACATGCGTCGTTTCAAAGACGGAGAGGTTATCACAGTAGAGCCATGGCGTTCGGCTGCATTCCCAGTTATCAAGGACTTGATGGTAGACAGAAATGCATTCGACAAGATCCAGCAGGCAGGTGGTTATGTAAGCTTCAACTGTGGTGGTGCTCAGGATGCCAATGCACTTCCTATCTCGAAGGTTAATGCTGACCTTGCAATGGATGCAGCTACATGTGTAGGATGTGGTGCTTGTGTTGCAGCATGTAAGAACGGTTCGGCTATGCTCTTCGTTTCAGCTAAGGTTAGCCAGTTTGCGCTTCTCCCACAGGGTCAAGTAGAGGCTGCTCGTCGTGCTAAGGCAATGGTTGCACGTATGGATGAGCTTGGCTTCGGTAACTGTACAAACACACGTGCTTGTGAGGCAGAGTGTCCAAAAGGCATTTCTATCTCTAACATTGCACGACTCAACCGTGAGTTCTTGAAGGCTAAGTTGAAAGACTAAAGCTATTTGAGATAAAATGATTCCCCTCGCTGGCTATGCTGGCGGGGGGATTTTTTTTAGCCTCACCCCCGGCCCCTCCCCCAAAGGGAGGGGTGTATGCGGTTGGGTAATTGTGTTTTTTTGTGTTTGGGGGTTGTGGGTGTTGAGGGAGTTGATGTTTTGTGTTT
>JAKSLC010000066.1 GCA_024401415.1 Bacteroidales bacterium
CTTGTTCAGTTAGTAGTACATCAAGCCTTTGTTTCATATATCTGTTTAATCTTAACCGCTGAGTTCTCCCACTTGAGAGAGTCGACCTCCTCTTTGCCGTATTTTGCAAACAGCTGCTGAAGAGACGGATAGTTTAGCACACCATACATAGCGTCGGCCATAGCATCAATATCCCAGAAATCTGTCTTAATAGCGTATTTCAATATCTCTGATACGCCCGACTGATATGAGATGAGCACAGGAACGTTACTTTGCATAGCCTCCAATGGCGAAATACCGAATGGCTCCGATACCGATGGCATTACATAGAGGTCAGACATACTAAGCATCTGATAAACATCTTGTCCTCTCAAGAATCCGGTAAAGTGGAACCTGTCTGTAATCTTAAGGCTGGCTGCACGACGTATCATCTTCTCCATCATATCACCCGAGCCTGCCATCACGAAGCGTACATTATCCATCTTTTGCAGCACTTTATGTGCCGCCTCTATGAAGTACTCAGGTCCCTTCTGCATAGTGATACGACCAAGGAAGGTAACAATCTTCTCGTCTATCGTCTTTGGTCCGAAACCTGTATATTCTTTTTTCAACGGGTCTACAGCGTTGTATACAGTTACAACCTTATCTGCAGGCACTCCATATTTCTCAATTACAATATTTCGTGTGAGGTTCGATACAGTAATAACCTTATCAGCCGCATGCATACCTCTGCGCTCGATATCGTATACTACAGGGTTTACACTACCACCTGAACGGTCAAAGTCAGTAGCATGAACATGCACTACAAGCGGCTTGCCAGTTGCTTCTTTTGCTGCGATACCTGCTGGATACGTCAACCAGTCATGCGCATGTATGACGTCGAAATCGTTATCTTGTGCTATAATGTTTGCAATAATAGCATAGTTACGAATCTCCTCCAATAGAGTGGTTCCATACTTGCCTGTGAAGTGAAATTTTCCTTCATGGTCTGTCTGCAAGAATCTGAATGTCTCACCTACCTGCAATGAGCGCAATCTCCAGTAGTCTTCTGGATCTACATATGGTACGAGTTTCGATTCTACCTCTACATAGTCCAACTGCTTGCTGAAGTGCGATACTCTAAGTCGTTTGCCATTGACAGATATATTATTGGCACCAATAATATCTTCTACCTTGCTCTTGTCCTCATCACCCCATGCCTTTGGCACAACAAATTTGACGTCAAGATCAGGGACAGAGGCCATACCGCGCGTCAATCCATAGCATGCCGTGCCTAATCCACCTGAAATGTGAGGTGGGAACTCCCAACCAAACATTAAAACTCTCATATAGTCGCGTTTCTAGTTATTACTAAATCATCAGAGAAGTATTACTCCTCTATTATCTTCATAAGTTTCAATAGCGCTGCCACATTCCAAGCCATTGAGATTGCTCCCTTGCCTTGATGGGATGGGTTACCGTTATATCTCTCCGAAATAGTACCAATACAGTGATTAGCTATCTCCGAGTTGAAATCTTCAACAATACGACGCAATTGTGCGATGCCGCTGTTCCTGTACACCTCAAGCATAACATCTGCGTAGAAACCAAGCAACCATGGGTACGCAGTACCTTGATGTATTGCCATCGCTCTCTGATCCTCATTGCCCTCTATTGCTCCTATGTATTTCTCGTCCTTAGGTGTCAAAGAACGCAAGCCTCTTGGAGTAAGCAACTCTTTCGTACAGATATCCAGAATATTCTTCTTTTGCTCTCTTGTAAGCGGAGAATATTTCAATCCTGCTGCAATAAGCATATTCGGACGTACAGATCCCGATTTGTGATCTCCATCTACATAGTCATACAAATATGCCTGATCGTTACAATATGTCTGTACAAAACTTGATCCTATCATGTCAAGACGTGGAATCCACTCATCAATAAAATCTTTATCTTTGAGTTTCTTCGCAACCTCTATCGTAGTAGCAATAGCATTATACCATAGAGCATTCACCTCGACTGCGCAACCGTAACGTGGAGTCACCAGCCATCCGCTACGGGTCTTGGCATTCATCCACGTTTGTGGCTGCCCCTCTGCTCTGGCATATATCAAACCATTGTCCAGCTTATGCATCTTTCCTGGAACACCATTCCAATACAAGTATAGGAGTGATTTCATCAAGTCATAATGATCAGAAACCTTGATGAGTTTTGGCTCCCATCTCTCCAACTCGTTCAAACAATAGAAGAACCACAATGGCACATCTATCGATGTGTTGTTCATGGCAGTCTGCTCAATGTAGAGTCGACGCAAGTTTGGCAATGCTGTATTAAATATCTCTGCATATACCTTCTTGTCCTCCTGATATACAGCTAGACCAGGAAGCGCTATGAACATGTCTCGCATCTGAGGATTCTTCCAGTGATATCCAGCCTTAAGCATTACACTATCTCCTCTGCGCTCCACAAATTGCTGAGCTGCATTCACCAAAAGATTTTGAAGACTTGTCTTTGGTGTTCGACGGTTTACCTCTCTGGTAAATTTCGACTTAAGTGTCGATGGTGTTGCTTCTGCCAAAGAAGCAGCTACAACCACACTCTCTCCCTTTTTAATAGGGAACTCAAAGTATCCTGGCACATACAGATCCTCAAGGAAGTCATACCCACGATACCTCTCTTTAATATACTCAACATTACGATACCAATCTGGCATTGCAATGTAGTCCATCTTTTTATTGGCTTGTATGTACAAGTCCGGGAATCCTCGATACAAACAGAATTTCACACCATTGCTAACCTCATCATAGTGCGTATTGACATCCATGTTCTCATGGGTCAACTGATGTATCTCACGAAATGCCAAGAACGGCTTCAGACGCAGCAGCGTATCACTATGCGCATCCTCAAGCGTATACTTGATCATTACCTGATTCTCATTCTCAGCAAGGATAAACTCTTGTGTAAGCACCACACCTCCTACTCGGTGCGTCAATTTTGTGGTAGGATCAGCAGTGTAATCCACCATATATTTATGGCCCTTAGGCTCAAAATACTCGTCCTTATACTCCTGAAGACCTAGATTGAATGTCTTGTCATGTTGTACTACAGAACATTGAAGAGAAGACAACATCACATAGGTATCACCTCCTAATTGAGGAAGAGGACACACCAACAAGCCATGGTATTTTCGAGTATTACACCCAGTAAGACTGGTACTCATGTAAGCACCCGCTCTGTTGGTTCGGAGTATCTCTTTAAATAGAGAATACTCTAGATTCGGAAGTTTAGCATTATCAAACTGTATATACTTCATTAGGGTAACTTATAAATAAGTGCTACAATAACGCTTTTGCGTAACAACTTCTCGCTACAAATGCTTATTTGCTTGTAAATTTATAACATAAAGTTGAATTTAACAAGTCAGAGCAAACAACGTGTGCAGCATTAAACGTTATTTAACCATCTTTACGTAAATAGCTAAGATATGTTTCATCAAATTGAACACCCCCATTTTTTATTAAACTCATCGCGCTTTTCTGCTACAAGTTGATAGTGCTTGTCTTTTTCTACTTGCAATCCCATAGGTCTATGGTTCATCAACTGCCATAGCGATTTACCTTCTTTGGCGTATTGTCTTAGTCTGTCTGTAAAGTATGCATCCACGAATTTGTCAAACACATAGTCTACCGCCAATTCCGATGGATGCACCATATCCGAAGCATAGAATCTATAATCTCTCAATTCATCAAGCACTATCTCGTAGGAAGGAAAGTAGCTGACTCTGTTATCAGACATTCTCTTTATAGCATCTTCTACTCCTAATACTAATGTCGATTTACTTATAGCGTTACCATGCGCAGTGTCTTTCAAGTGTCTGATAGGCGATATCGTCAGTACCACTTGAATTTCTTCATTAACCTGCCTGATCATTCTGATTGTATTGCGAACCGACAAGGAAACTTCACTTACCGTCATAAGCACTCTGTCAAATTCCGATGCTGGCAGCTTGTGACAATTAGCTACAACAAATCGCATGTATTTGTACACCCAGGCCGTACCAAGAGTCAGCACTACCATCTTTGCACTCTTCAATTTCTCATGCGCCTTGCCCGTCCAATGCCTCAAATTATCTTCTAGCTCTTCTTTACTCGCCCCACTTAATGCACTATGCGCCATAAGCGAATGGTAATCACCGTCTCTTTGTACTATTTCTACACTAGGATAATCCATGGTCATCCCAGTAATTCTTTCTATTTGCCTCTCTAGCGACATCGGATTGTATACCACGCCATAAGGATTGCTGCAGCACTCTATCTGTCGCTGCTCAAGTCTGCTGGATATTTCATCAGAAAAACACGACCCCATCGAAAACACACTGTCTCCAACAGACATCTGCCAGTTATTCACCGGCACATCCACCAATGTTCTAAAATCTACCATATATAGTTGTTTTTATATTCCGAAAATAGCATTTCCCAAAAATACAAAAAAATACTCCCATTGCATAACGCAACAGGAGTATTTCTCACATCTCAATTTATCGTATCAGGAACAATTATTTCTTAGTGTATTATATACCCAATGTTTTTAGCGTACGTACTGAAGACTCTGCTCCTCTGTCTTCTGCCACTCAGAACCACTCCAAGCATACTCAATACGCTTGCATGGGTTAACGCCGCCATCGTAAACAAACTCCTCTTTTGTAAGACCGCTGATTACGCCATTTTTATCTTGATAGTGTGCTGTCATGATAAGGTTGCCATCCTTGTCAAAAAGCATGTCCTCATACATGTCATCGTTTGAAAGGTCAGTGTATGACACTGAACTTGTCAACATCCACTCACCATCCTGTGGTTGATATGTCGACTCCGAGATCAAGTTCTCATCATCATAGAGACATACTCTCTTTGAAACGCGAACCCACTCGCCATTTGTGCTCTTGTAGTTCACAAGTGTTACAGACTCATCTGAATACTCCTTTGTTGAACGAGAATACTCAATCCATGAGTTTGCTTGTAGTGTAAATGTTGTCTCCTCTACAACGCGACCCATCTCGTCGCATTTGATAAGTGTCTTTGCTATAGCTGGCTTGCTAGAAAAATCTACAGTCTTACGATCCAATACAATAGCTGCTGTGATAATAGCAACTGCCAACGCCAATGTGATTACAATGTTTTTCATTTGGGTAAATGAATTAAGTTTAGTCAGTTTGATTTATTTCTCTTTGTTTTTGTTTTGTTGTCTTTTTCGTCTAAATAGCTCATTTAGTTACGCTATCGGATTCTTTTTCACAATATTTTTGACGAACTGCACGTTTTTATAGGCGAACGACATTTCTAGTGCAAAAAAATGTAAACAAAACACCTCTCTTTACCGCTCTACTGTAGGGTTAAGTGCTGATTTTCAGTACGTAAATTTACGTAGCCACAAGCTCATCTAACACCAAAAAATCCATTTCTTCACAAATTCGCCACCCCTCATGCAAATGTTCATCAATTATTTTTTTGCGAGCAACAAGGGTGCACACCGAGTGCACACCGAGATCTCCATAGAAGTACACTAATACATTTTAATAAATTCCTTTTAAACTCCATTTTTGCTCAAATTACCCAACATTCATCTATTGGCGCAACAAAATAATACCCCTGCTCTCCATCCAGAGAACAGGGGCAAGAAAAATATATTAGTCAGTTAGTAAATTGCCTTATAACAATCCAAGTTTTACAGCGAACATCAAAACAGCATATCCGAGCACAATACCTACCAATCCTATTATAATACCTACCTTGGCCATCTGACCTTGTGTTACCGTTCCTGTAGCATGAGCCAAAGCATTTGGAGGTGTCGATATAGGCAACGCCATAGCCAATGATGCAGATATTGCAACTCCAACCAACATTGTAACTGTACCGCCAAGATCAGCAATAGCATCTCCCATACCTGAAGCTATCGCCGCTAGTATCGGAACCAACAACGCTGCAGATGCTGTATTGCTCATAAATGTCGACATTAGGCAGCAGAGTAAGCCTGATGATGCAAATACCACCCATGGCTCCCATGTATCAAATGGAATAACTTCTATAAAGTGCTTAGCAAGACCACTGCCGTCCAAGCCAACACCGAGAGCAAATCCACCAGCCACAAGCCATAGCACATCCCAGTTGATCATTTTCAACTCCTCTTTGCCAATTATACCTGTCACACAGAATACTGTCAATGGTATAAACGCAACAACATTAGCGTTAAGATTTGTCTGCTTATCTAGCAACCAAAGCAATACTGTCACAGCAAATGTTACATACACAATGATAGATTTGGTGTCAGTTCTGAATTTACCATCTATCTTTAAGTGTATCTCTTTCTTTGTGAATGGAAAGAACTTAAGAAGCAAGAAATATGATATAGCCAATAATACAATCACAAATGGCACCATTATCAGCATCCACTGTCCAAAGCCTATCTCATTGTCAGGCATAGCCTCTGATAGATATCTCAAGGCAATAGCATTTGGAGGTGTACCGATAGGCGTTCCAATACCACCAATATTAGCAGCTAGTGGAATAGACAATGTTACTGCTATACGACCTTTGCCTTCAGGTGGAAGCAATTTGATTACAGGTGCAATAATCGCAAGCATCATGGCAGCCGTCGCAGTATTACTCATAAACATAGACAAGACCGCTGTCACAAACATAAAACCGATAAGCACCATCTCAGATTTTTTACCAAATGGTTTTAGCACCACTCTTGCTATATTGACGTCCAACCCGGTTCTGGTAGCCGCTATAGCTAACGCAAATCCACCCATGAATAGCATTACAATAGGATCAGCCCAGGCAGCCATCACAGCTTTATACTCTATTGGTGTACCGAATAGTGTATCTCCAGGTGTCGCTTTGAACGGAGCAAACATACTACTAGACACTGTCACTAGTAGAAGTCCCATTATGAGTACCGAGGTCGTCCAAATAGGAATCGCCTCAAATATCCACATCAATGCAGCGAAAATAAATATCGCTATAACTCGTTGTTCAATAACTGTCAAATTGTCAATTCCATAACATTCAGCAGGTACCAACCACGCAATAAGCGAAAGCACTATCGCAATGATCAGCTTGATTAACTTACTCTTTTCCATTATAAGTCTCTATCTAGTGTTAATATATGTTCAATTATGCTATAATACGCGCTTATTTTGTTATCAGTTGCAAATATTGGCAATAAAACCTTAACGAGCAAATTATTTGAGCAATAAATACATATACGTATCAGAGGGCTCAATATTATATATGATAACGCTAGCAATTTTACATCATAATCCATTCTCTTTATTTCGCCATATCTTCTACTATTCTGGCTGACAAACAAATAAGGGCTACGGAGTATTTTCTCCGCAGCCCTATATAATGTGTATGCCTTTTATATACTATCGCAGTTTCAACTTGATTAGTTCATCAAAACTACGGCTTTCTCCCCTCCAACTGTCAATTTCAACATGCCTTTCTTAATCTTTGGCTGAGATTTCAGCACCCCGCCCTCTTTGGTATCAGACAACATGTCTACTTTAGTACCCTTGCCGAATATATCATCAATATTTATAGTAATCTCTCTATCTGTTTTCTCTCCGTTTGTCACAGCTACATACCATTTATCTCCATGTCGCCTCGCCATAACTATATATTTTCCTGGATAGCCCTCAATAAGACGCGTCTCATCCCATTCTGTAGGCACGTTCGTCAAAAATTCCAGGCACTCTTTAGGCGCATCTTCCAAGTTGTTCGGAGCTATTGCAAAGTTCTGAATAGCATTCTGGAATAGTATGCACGACGAAAGTTGGAATACATCACTGGTTCTGCGATAGTTTCCATCGTTATTGCTCTTATGCATCCTCTTATTAAGGAAACACCCTCCATACTCCATAGAACCGATAACATTTCTAACGAATGGATACAATGTAGTCCTGAAACCCTCCTGATCGCAATGATGCTGCGCAAAAATCAGGTTCTCTGATGCCAACACAGCCTCAGAACCTACGTAGTTAGGATACATTCTCTCCCATCCTCTAGGTATGGTACAACCATGGAATATTACCATCAAGCCATTATCATCTGCATCACTTAGAATATCCTCATAAAGACGAATCGTCTCTTGCTTGTCTCCTCCAAAGAAGTCAACTTTGATTCCCTTTACTCCAAGAGATTTCATCCATTTCATCTCTTTTTTCCTCACAATGCTACGATCCATACAATTAATTGGACCTTGAACAATATCGTTCCAATAGCCCGACGAAGAGTACCACAAGAATACATCTACATTCTTAGAATGAGCATATTTCACTAGGTCAGCAATCTTTTCTCTGCCAATATTTGTATCCCACCAGTTGTCTACGAGAACGTATTGGAATTTCATAGCTGCTGCCAGGTCTATGTATTTCACCTGATCTTCATAGTTTATCGAACCATCTTGCCATAGTATCCAGCTCCACGTTCCTTTGCCCATCTTGTACTCATTTGTAGTCTCGTATACTGGGTCTACAAGAGCCCAAGTAATAGTCGACTCTACAATAGGCTTAAGCGATGTGCCTAGAGAAATGGTTCTCCATGGTGTAGCTCCAGGCAATGAAAATGCGGGCTCCACAGTACCGTTACCGTTATTTTCTCCCGGCATAGGAAATTCTACCATGAATACTCCATTAATATTATTCGACAGGTGAGAAGCGCAATATTTCGAATCTACCCCAGTCTCTGATATCAACGCCCAACAATCATTCGGCAAATGGAATAGACATGGGAACGTAAAGCCATGATTGAATTTAGAATATGCTCTCAATGGGGCATCTGCTACATATTCCTCTTCGTACGATGGTTTTGTTCGTTTCCAACCAACCATTGGATTAGACTGTGGACACATGAATGTTGTCGTCTCGCCAGGGAAACGGAATCCTGTCGCCTCATGGTATATACGTGTCGACCCAGTTTCTCCACTCTTTGGCATGTAATATCTGAATGCGACATCTGTATTTGTCACTGCAAATTGCACGTCAAATGGCACTTTGTCTGCATTAATCGTATGAACCGTCATCTCGTTAGCATCATACTTCACTTCAGAATGTTTAATGCGAGTTTGCTTGAATGACTTCTGTACCGACTTTATCTCCGACCCCGTAATGGTCATATTGCTTCTGAAATCTCCATTATTCGCAGTCAAACCAAGTGGGGAATCTATAAGGAAGTCAACGCCACCGACTTTAACTCCATACGACAAGAAGCCTAGCTCATCTGTCTTTATAGTTACAACTACATTACCATCAGGGCTACTAACTTCTACGCTTTTTTGCGCCCAACTTTGTATCCCGAATATGACGGATAACACAATAGATGCGAAAAGCTTCATTCTGTTATATCTCATAGTTTTATTTTTTAGTCTTAAACAAGAGTGCAAATAGTATAGCTACAAGCAATCCGTATGCAGAGAAAATAGTCCAACTAGTCTGCCATCCCGCTAATTGCATCTCTGGTGAGACTGCATCATTAGTACATCCAAAGTAATTAATAATAGCTTGGGCCGAAAGCGTTCCTATCGTAGCACCAAATCCGTTGGTCATCATCATGAACAAACCTTGTGCACTAGATCGCATCGACGAGTCTACCTCTTTGTTGACATATAAAGAACCTGACACATTGAAGAAATCAAATGCTACACCATACACTATCATTGACAAGATAAGGAATGTCACTCCAGCGAATGTAGGTGTACCTATAGCAAAACAGCCATACCTTCCTACCCAAGCCAACATTGCTATAAGCATAACGGGCTTTATACCGAACGTACTCAAGAAAAATGGAATCATCAAAATACACAGCGTCTCACTTACTTGAGACAGTGATATCAGCAAATTGGCATGGTCAGCAAAGAATGCTCCAGAATACTCTTCCATATTGGCAAAGGAGGAAATAAATGGATTAGCATAGCCATTTGATATCTGAAGTGAAACACCAAGCATCATGCAGAAGACAAAGAACATAGCCATTCTCCAATCTTTGAACAGCTTGAAGGCATTAAGTCCAAATGCTTCTACCAAGCTCTGCTTTTCTTTGCTATTATTGACCGGACACTTCGGCACCGTCAATGAATACAAAGACATAACTACACCCCACCCAGCGCAAACAAAGAATTGGGAAGATGTATGCTGCATTCCCATAAGATCCACCATCCACATGGCTACGATAAAGCCGACCGTACCAAATAATCGTATAGAAGGGAATACTTTTATAGTATCAAGGTTACATTTTGCTAATGCGGAATAGCTTACAGAGTATGTCAGAGCAATTGTAGGCATGTAGAATGCTACTGAAACTGCATAATACGGAAAGATATCCGCAAATGTAACGTTATCTCCAAGTTCCAATCCTATATACCCCACATATATCATGAATGCCGCAGCCATAGCATGACAGAACGAGAGCAGCCTCTCTGCTCTGACCCAACGATCGGCAACTATACCCATCAATGCAGGCATAAAAATAGATACTACACCTTGGACCGAGTAGAACCATCCTATATTCTCCCCCAATCCCACTTTAGCGAGGTAACCACCCATAGATGTGAGGTATGATCCCCACACAGCGAACTCAAGCCATTGAAGAATTATGAGTCTCGCTTTTATATTTCCATTTTCTTTCATAGCTCAAAGTTAAGATATTTTTACTTCAATGAGAACACCCTACACGCATTCTCATCTGTAATTCTCTCAATCTCTTCGCGGCTTATCTCGTATATATCCGATAGCATATCTACCACATGCGTTAGATATGAAGGCTCGTTTCTCTTTCCTCGCAATGGCACTGGCGCCAAATAGGGTGCATCTGTCTCTATTACTACCCTATTGATAGGCACATGCTTAATAATATCTGGCAATGTAGATTTTTTGTATGTAAGAGTTCCTCCAACACCTAATACAAGATGAGGGAACATTGACAATGCTCTCTCTGCATCTTCTATCGTTCCCGAAAAACAGTGCAACGACCCGCACACTTCGTCTTTTCCAAATTGAGACATTATAGGCCAAAACTCATCGTAAGCATCTCTAATATGCATCGAAACAGGCTTCCCTAAATCTCGCGCCAATACCAATTGTTTCTCAAATGCCACCCTCTGCGCCTGTATAGTTTCATTACCATAATGAAGATCTAGACCTATCTCTCCAACACCTATTATTCTATCCTGACTCATTTGAATGCGAGAAATAATAGCCTCAAGTTGTTCTTCCCATCTCTCAGCTTCAATATCTGTCGGATGCAATCCATACATCGCTTTACAAATATCAGGATACTTTTCACACAAAGCCTCCACAGCATCTATACTTCCTTCATTCGTAGCCGGCAATATGATGTTTTTACAATTAGTTTCAATGGCTCTGCGCACTACGAGGTCTATATCTTGTGAAAATTCTGCGCCATAGATATGAGTATGTGTGTCTATCATCTGTCGTGTGTCTTTTGTCTATTTTCTGTTATTTTCTTCCGAAATCAGCAGGGATCTCTCCCCACACTTCTGTCGGCCACTTTACTAGTGGCGTTCTGAATGTGTTATTATTCAACCAGTCTTCTGCTCTTTTTACAAGCCCCATAAGTTCTGCAGTTCGAGGGGTCAAATCCAACTTAGTTCTGCACTTGCCATTGCGTACCCATGACATAGCTATTTTGGAATCTGAATAAATGGTTATATCTCCAGCATCTTTCTGCTGAAGAAGCGCCATACAATGAACTATCGCAAGGAACTCACCTATATTGTTAGTGCCCAATTCGAATTTCTTATGAAAAATCTCTTGATTATCCCATAATGACACCCCCCGATATTCCATAACGCCTGGGTTTCCAGAGCACGCCGCATCAACAGCGATAGCCCTTACCAAAGGTCTCTCAGTAGGCGGCAATCCAGCCTTGGCATTTTTGGATGCAGTAATATAGGCAGGCACCCTTGGCGGCCCAGCAACATAGGCTTCTTGCGCTTCCGCTTCACTTAAATAACCTTTGAAGCGAGCATCTGGGAATTGTTCAATCTGAGCCTTAGCAGACTCCCAATCTGTATATATCCCCGGCACTCGTCCTCGCCAAACTACATAGTATTTTCTACTCTTCGCCATTTATCTATTGTGCTGTACCCAAAAGTATAGCCAAATTTGTTGCAAATAATTTTACCGATATTGCCAATAATATTACTCCAAAGAATTTCTTGACAACATATATTCCTCCAGAGCCCATTAATCGCTCCAGGAATCGACTCGAACGGAGCACAATATACGCAAATATCATATTAAGTACTACCGCAATAAAGATATTTACATCAGAATACTCTGCTCTAAGTGTCAAAAGAGTCGTAAATGTACCAGGTCCTGCCATAAGAGGGAAAGCAATAGGCACTATCGATGCAGCATCAGGAGCATCCTGCTTAAAAAAGTCTGTTCCCAATACCATCTCTAACCCAATAATAAATAACACAACTGCTCCTGCTACGGCAAATGAGTTTATATCTACATTAAACAAATTCAACAGTCCTTGTCCTAAGAACATGAATCCCATCAGCAAAACAAATGCTACACTGACACATTTCCATGGACTGACCTCTATACCCTTACCTCTAATAGCTACAACCACTGGCAAAGAGCCTATCATATCTATTACAACAAACAGAATAATGCTTGCTGATAAAATCTCCAACAGAGAGCCTTCTATATTCTCCATACTTGTATTAGTGAATAATTTTACTTGTATTTACTGATTGTTATATTATTAACAGTGCAAAGTTAAGTGTTTTATATGAACTAGCACTCTAAAAAAGTAAAAATTACAGGCTTAAAATCACCATATAGGCAAGGCATAGTCAATATTTCTACTCTACCAAAGCGTACTTATACTTACGCCAGTAAGATTTTTCATCTTGTGTCATTTTTTCACACGCGTAGCTCAACATTACAGATGGCATATCTTTAATATGATGTCTCAAGAACGACTCCAACGCATCTTCTCCGTTATGTTTATACATCTCTCTCAACATCCATCCAGCGGCTTTATGAAGCAGATTCTGTTTCGAAGAAAGAAGCAATTCAGATCTCGATGTAACAGAATCAAATCTTCCGTCTCTTAGCAGCATCCACGTTGATACAATAGCAATTCTACGTTGCCACAAACAATCATCGCTCAACCTTATCCACTTCTCCATCAAATCTTCCTCAGGATGCATAATCTCCCAATTTCCAACAATCTTTATTGCAGAAAGATCTACCAAGTCCCAATTATTTATGTACTGATGTAATGATACATATAGCTTATATATCTTCTCACATTCTATATCTCTGTCTTTCTCATTCTTTATCTTCATCGACTTAAGCATCTTCTCAACCAATATCAACAATCCGCAAAGTCTCACTTCATGCCATTCATCCTTAACCAACACTGCAGTCTCCTCCAACGAGATCTCTTTCCAAGCTTCTTTAACAACCATGCGAACTTTTGGGTTCTTCACGCCCAAAAATTTATCTCCTTCTCCATAATCACCCTTTCCGGTCTTAAAGAAACGCATCAATGCCTTTGCTTGTTTTGCATCTGCCATGCTCATAATGGCTGCTTTAACATCTTCCGCCATTGTACATGGGGTATCGATTATATCTTTATTCATAATATGCGCATTCATTTCCCATATATATCATCTATACAACCATTGTATAGATTTCCACAAAAAAGCGAGTCCCAAACAAATTCGTTTAGGACTCGCAAATATAATTTTTCTACCTTACTATATTACAAAGTCTTGAAAATAACAGTAGCGTTATGACCACCAAAGCCGAAAGTATTCGACAATGCAGCACGTACCTCACGCTTCTGTGCCTTGTTAAATGTAAAGTTCAACTTGTTATCAATCTCAGGATCATCCTCGAAATGGTTGATTGTTGGAGGAATCACGCCATCAGTAATAGTCTTAACGCAAACCAGAGCCTCAAGAGCGCCAGTAGCTCCTAGCAAGTGGCCTGTCATAGACTTCGTTGAACTGATATTTAGTTTGTATGCAGCATCGCCAAATACCTTAGCAATAGCCTTACACTCACCCTTATCACCTTGAGGTGTAGAAGTACCATGAACATTGATATAATCAATATCCGCTGGCTTCAAGTTAGCATCTTGCAATGCAGCTGCCATCACGCGAGCTGCACCCTCACCTTCTGGATGTGGAGCTGTCATGTGATGAGCATCGGCAGAGTAACCTGCACCAACCATCTCACAATAAATCTTAGCGCCACGAGCCTTAGCATGCTCATACTCTTCAAGGATCAAGCAAGCGCCACCCTCGCCCATAACGAAACCGTCGCGATTCTTATCGAATGGACGCGAACCTGTCTTAGGATCGTCATTACGAGTAGAGAGAGCCTTCATCGATGTAAAGCCGCCTAGACCTGGTACAGTAATAGGAGCCTCTGAACCACCGCTGACAACTACCTCAGCCTTACCAAGACGGATAAGGTCGAATGCATTAGAAAGAGCTGTTGTCGATGAAGCACAAGCAGAAACAGTACCATAGTTAGGACCGCCGAAGCCGTACTTAATCGAGATCATACCAGGAGCGATATCAGCAATCA
>JAKSLC010000067.1 GCA_024401415.1 Bacteroidales bacterium
AGCTATAATTGGACTTATACGGCTCAGCAGTACAATCAAGAGAACCTTATTATTACAACCAACTATACTATTGTCCATAAATTCATGGATGAATTTGCTCAACTTTGGGCATCCATGTATTGGTTGCGTGTTCAGATTAATAAAAAGGCAGATAAGTCTGCCAAGCGTCGAGAGTCCAAGAAATTTCTCAAGAATGCTGTGGAGGAGAATGTCGACGATGAATTGGAAGTGACAAAAACAAAAGAAGAGGCTCATGAAGATTTTCCAAATATAGATCCATTTGATCCAGAGGATTATCTTGTGCCAGATGCTGACCCTCATCTCAATCTTCCTAAACCATGAGAGATAGGGTAGCGCAGGGAATAGAGGCTCGAATGCCCTTTACCCCTACACCGTCTCAGCGAGATGCTTTGTTTCATATAGCAGATTTTTTGCTTTCTACAGAGTCTAACAATACTCTGGTAATCAACGGTTATGCTGGAACAGGAAAGACGGCTATCCTTAAGGCACTGTGTGATATAGCTGCTGAGGGTGGCTATAAACTTGTACTGATGGCACCAACAGGTCGTGCTGCTAAAGTGCTGTCAAGCGCAACAGGACGACCAGCAATGACCATTCACCGAACAATATATCGACAGGAAAGTAATGCTTTCGATGCACATTTCGGATTAGGGTTCAATGGCTTTCAGCATTCTCTATTCATTGTTGATGAGGCTTCGATGATAGGAGATAACTATTCTGGTGAGACTGAGTTTGGTAGTGGTAGACTGCTTACAGATTTAGTCGGTTATGTTTTTTCTCATGAAGCGTCCAGACTGCTTTTAGTCGGAGATCCAGCGCAGTTGCCCCCAGTAGGTGCAGATAAATCGCCTGCCTTGGATGAAAAACTGCTAAAAAGCTTAGGACTTAATGTTGATTCTGTTTGGCTTACTGATGTCGTGAGGCAGGAGCAAGACAGCCTTATTCTATCCAATGCATTAAGCATAAGAAATATAATAGAGTCTGAAGATCCAATATTACCGCAATACCCTAAATTGGTGGAGGATAAGAAACTTGATGTAGAGCGAGTTTCTGGGGCAGAACTGATAGAGACTCTTACGTCTGCGTACGACTATTACGGGACTGAAAATGTTCTCGTCGTAACACGTTCCAATAAACGAGCTACACGATTCAACCAAGGAATACGAGGGCAAGTTCTTATGTCAGACGAGCAGATATCAAGAGGCGATATGCTTCTTGTCGCTAAGAACAATTATATGTGGTTGTCTCGTATGGCAGCGGAAGATAATCCAAATAAGCCATTGTCATACAAGAAAGGAGACGATTTTATTGCTAATGGAGATATTGCTCAAGTGGTACGAGTGCGTGGCTATAAAGAAATGTACGGACTCAAGTTTGCTGATGTTCTCCTTAGGTTTGTTGATCATGATGGCGTGGATATAGATTTGCGTATACTTTTGGATTGTCTTTATTCTGAATTGCCTAAACTGACAACTGACGATGAGCGACAATTATTTGCCATGGTAGAGGAGGATTATTCTGATATTAAAGATCAGCGTAAACGCTATAATGCAATACGAAATGACGAGTGGTTTAATGCTTTGCAAGTCAAGTTCGCCTATGCTGTTACATGTCATAAAGCACAAGGTGGACAATGGGACTGCGTATTTGTTGATATAGGTTATGTCCCAGAAGAGACCATAGATAAGTCATTCCTTCAGTGGTTATATACGGCTTTGACCCGTGCCACAAAAAAGGTCTATCTTGTCAATTTTCCTGATGCTTTCTTTGATCGTGAATAAACTATGTTGACTATGTAATGTCGTAATAATTAGTATATAATAAAAGCACATATCCTACAGCCGGATATGTGCTTTTTGTTTTTTGTATATGTCCCTGTTATTACAAGGCTGGCAATAGATATTTCCAAATAAGACTCATATACTGTTGGTATACAGAAGACATTGTAGTGAGAACTATTACCGCATCTTTTTCAGGACATACTATTATGTACTGACCAGCAAAGCCGTCTGCACGGAACGTATTGTGCTGACCACGCCACATCTGGTAGCCATATCCTTGAATCCAGTCTTCGTTGTTTGAAGTGATTCCTGCCTGAACATCCTCAAATCGTGTGCCCGAAGGTGCAGAAGGAACCTGGTATGAAGACATCTCTTTGAGCCACTCGGCAGAGACGAGCTGCTTGCCATTCCACTTGCCATTCTGGAGGAAGAGTTGGCCTAGCTTGCCCATATCCTCTGTTGTGATGCGTAGTCCGCCACCTCCCATTGTGATGCCGCTTTGTTCTGCCCAGAAATGGTTGTTGATGTGCAGAGGCTCAAATAGGCGAGGGGTTAGGTAGTCTACAAGTTTTTCGCCTGTAGTCTTTTGTATGATAGCCGAGAGCATGTATGTGCCCCAAGAGTTGTATAGGTAGTATTCTCCTGGTTTATGGTCTACTGGCCATGCAAGCCAGAATTTGACTACGTCTATTGAGTTGGGGTCTTTCATCGCTTGCTCGTATGCTTCTGTGCCTGGCGTCAGGTGTGCCTCTGTGTCGTGTCCGCAGGTCATAGTCAGCAAGTCACGTACAGTCATAGCTGCCAGATTGTCGCTAATGTCTTCTGGCTGTTTGTCTGGAAAGAAACTGATGACTTTGTCGTTGAGCGCAAATTTGCCCTCTTCTATGGCCATACCTACTGCTACTGCAGTGAAGGTCTTGCTGACAGAGTACATCTCGTGTGGAATGTCTGCAGCTTGACCGTTGTACCAATGCTCTGCTACAACCTGTCCATGCTTGATAATCATTACACTGTGTACCTCTATAGAGTCAGGTGCAGTGGGAACGGTCTGAGTAGCCACTATGAAAGAGTCGATGGCTGTCTCTATTGCCTCGTCAGTCGTTGCACGAGGTAAATTGACGATTTCTTTGTCTGCAGGTTTTGTACATCCTGCCATAATTGCAACTGAGAATAGAGTTGCTGAGAGTAGATGTTTCATAAAATATGATTTGTTTTAATTATGTGATTATGCTTTTTGCTTATGGTACTTATGCCACAGTGTAATGCCTATGGCCAATATTATAGTGATTGCACGTCCGACATTAGTGATAGTGTTACCAGAAGCACCATAGTTTTCCTCACCAACAGGGAAAAGGCTCCATGCGGCATCCATCATGGCATGTAGTGCTATTGGCACCCATAGGTTGTAGTCCCATTCTATATATAGCCAAGCAAATAATATGCTTCCTAGAGCTGTTACAGTCATTGTTAACAGAGCAGACATAAAGTCATGTGCCTGATATAGATGGCTCGACGCGAAAATTATGGTTGGTACTAGTATGGCGAGGAAGAAGTTCCACTTGCATTTGCGGTATAGTGGTCCGAATGGGAATCCTCTGTATGATATCTCTTCGAAAAAGCCTGGCCAAAGTGCTAAGAATATCAGTTTTTCCCATGAGAAATCGAATTCTCCTGCTATGGCGTTAGTGATGAACATTGGGATGCACAGAGCGGTACCGATTGCCCAACCTTTCAGGAATCCATTCATGCCAAGTCCTAATTCACTCCATATCTTACGTGCAGGGTATATTAGTGACATTGTGATTCCTATCACAATAAAAGTAATCATACCTCGCCAAAGAACACGGATTATACCTGTCGGATCATCTCCAAAGAAACTTGGCATGGTTATTCCCATAAAGGAATGTAGTTCGCCATCAGAGCCAGGAAATATGTATAATTTTCTCATCAGCTCAATCAGCAGAAATCCACCTAGAATTATGGCGGCTGTAATTGTGTTTTTTTTCATGTCGTGTGAATGCTTAACAATCGCAAATATATAATTTATTCTTATTGATAGTATATACTACTTACAGTGCGTTTATAGCTGCGAATTTACCTTCTTTGGGTAGCGCGACCTTGGATGAATCTAAAAAAAATTGCGAGCAAACAAGGTCTTCCCCGAGTGTAGCCCGAGTATAGCCCGAGTGTAGACAGTATCTTTCAAAATTTATTTTTTGCGATGAACAAAGGTGCTCTATAGGTGCTGTATATGTGTAGCGCTCTCTCTCGAGTGAATTTATATTATATGCTAGTGTTTTATCATAAAAAATGTATCTTTGCTCTCGGAACACAATAAAATTAAGCAAATGAATTTAAGATTTTTAGCGTTGGGATTATTTGTAATGGTTTCAATGCCGTCAAACGCACAATTCCTGACTAGAATTTACGATTACATAGAGAATCTGAATGTGTATGAGGTCAATCAGGAGGAAGGCCATGCCTATTACCTTGCTGACAATCACATTTCGCTCAATGGCTCATGGAAATTCTTCTTTGCAGATACACCAGAGGATGTGCCATCAAATTTCTATCAGTCTTCATATAAAGACAGCAAATGGAACAATATAGATGTGCCTAGCAACTGGGAGATGCAGGGCTTTGGAGACCCGATATTCCGAAATGTAGCGGCACCATTCAAGGCAAATCCTCCGTACGTTCCTCGTGAGTATAATCCAACAGGAGCATATCGTCGTACATTCAATGTTCCATCCAACTGGAAAGGACAGCAAGTATTTCTCCGCCTTGAGAAAGCTCAGAGTGCCTCTTTCGTATGGATAAATGGAGAGGAGGTCGGCTATAATGAAGGAGGTCAGGAGCCTGCTGAATATGATGTGACGAAGTTCGTAAAGCCTGGCAAGAACACCATAGCAGTATGTGTCACGAAATATAGTGATGGTTATTATCTGGAGGGACAAGACTATTGGCGACTCGCAGGTATTTTTGATGACGTGACATTATATGCCACTCCAAAGACCCGTCTATTCGACTGGTATGTCACTACAGACTTGGACGACCAGTATAAGGATGCCAATCTCAATATATCTGTTGACATTAAGAGCTACGATACAGCATCTGGCACATATTCAGTACGTGCTACTTTAACGGATTCCAAGGGGACACAGGTAAAGCAATTCACTACCGATAAGTATAATGTTGCTGGGCCTGGCAAGCATACCTTCAATATGTCGGCTCTGATATCAAATCCAGATAAATGGACTTGCGAGACCCCTACACTTTACAACCTGAACCTAGAGCTACTAGATGCACAAGGCAAGACAATACAGAATATTCCAAGTCGTATGGGATTCAAGGAGACAGAAATACGTCATCAAGTATTCTATCTCAATGGGCAGCCAATCAAAGTCAATGCGACAAACACACATATGCAGCACCCAGAGTGGGGGCACATGATGAAAGAAGAAGTCATACGCAAGGATATGGAGATTTTAAAACAGCACAACTTCAATGCTGTACGTATCTCCCACTATCCTCCAGTGAATAAATATCTGGAACTTGCCGATGAGTATGGCCTATATATCATAGACGAGGCAGGAGTTGAGGCTCACGCCACTGAGCAGGTATCTTCAATGCCGGAGTTTCTCCCTATGTATCTGGAACGTGTTCGACAAATGGTACTCAGAGATCGTAATCATCCTTGTATTCTCTTCTGGAGTGCCGGTAATGAAAGCGGTGAGGGGAATAATATTACAGAAGTAGTAAAGGAGGGTAAGAAACATGACCCTACACGCTACTTTATGTATGGTGGTAATGCCTATTCACATCCTGGAGAAGAGATTATTGGTCCAAGATATCCTACTCCATACGAACTTGAGGTAAATACAGCGATGATACCAGAAGAGGAAGACCCACGACCATCATTTATGGACGAGTATCTCTCTGTAGCAGGTAATGCTTGTGGTGCACTTGATGAGTATTGGGAGATAATACGCAGGCATCCACGTGTTATGGGTGGTGCTATATGGGATTTTGTAAGTCCGGGCTTAACCGACCATATCCGCACACTTACAGACAGTTCGCCATATAATACCCCTGCGCAACTTATGGGATATTCAAAGGTAGAGAAAGGAACGTTAAGATTAAACGGTCATGAAGAGTGGGTAGAAGTCTATCGTCAAGACCAGTTGGAACTTAATGGAGAGGCATTAACCATCAGTTTCGATGTCAAGCCAGGTAAGTTGTGCGGAGCACATGAAGGAGCCCCATACGTCACGAAGGGTATAGCGCAATTTGGTGTAGTGCAAAGAGGAGAAGAAAAACTCTGCTTCTATCTGCATGCAGGCAAGCAATACAGCATAGAGGGGAAACTTCCTGATAATTGGAAGAATAATTGGCATCATGTGACAGCGTCATGGAATGGCAAAGAGATGAAGTTGTACATAGATGGAGTCCAGGTATCACAGGGGACTACAGAACTGGCTGCTGGGGATAGGATTAAGAAGGTTATAATGGACAATTACCCATACTCAGTGAATATTGGTCGCATAGAGGCATCACACGGATCAGAGACCCATACCATATACACAGCAGATGCAGAAATGGACAATGTTGCCATCTACGGCAAGTGCCTTGCAGATGGAGAAGGGAAAGCAGAAGACGCACTGTTGTACCTTACCTTTGATGGTGTTAAAGACGAAGGCAAATACTTTACATACGGTATTACCACCAGAACATACGGAAGTATCTGGCCAGACAGAACGGTACAACCCGAGATGCGACAGATGAAATGGACAACACAACCTGTAAGCTTCAGACTCATTGATGCAGAGACAGGCGAAGTAGAAGTTACCAATAGACTTCATTTCACTGATTTGTCGCAGTATGCCTTCAGTTGGGTATTACAGGCAGACGGAGATGAGCTAGCCAAAGGTACATTTGACCTAGCCACCAAGCCACAGCAGAAGCAAATAATACGTATTCCATTAATCAAGCCTACCATTATAGCAGGCAAAGAGTACAGAGTAACAATATCAGCGGCTCTACGCAAAGATGAGATTTGGGCGAAAGCAGGACATGAAGTTGCATGGAATCAGTTAGAACTCAAGTCATGGAATCAGCAAGAAGTCAAGAAAGCTATCCGTTCAACAAATCTCAAAGCAGAAGAAGACAGTCAGCAAGTAAGAATAGCAGGAGAAGGATTTGAGTATATAGTCAGCAAATCGACAGGCAATTTAGAGAAAGTAATAGTTGGCGGTAAAGAAGTGCTAAGCAATCCGCTTACCTTTAACCTCTGGAGAGCGCCACTTGCCAATGAATCAGACAATTGGACCTCATACCGTATGAGCGGTGCCAGAGCAGAAGGATACGGCGCTCAAGTCGCTACGCTCTTCTATACCAGCGGATTAAATGATGTAATGGTAACGCCATCATTTATTGAGCTGACACAGGAGAATGGAGAGACCAAGGTTAGAATCAGACAGATAGTACAAGTAGGAGAGACACGATTAGGTAATCTTGATGCCTATATACGAGGAATAATGCGTTCAGGCTTTACGCTTGACTACACCTACAGCTTCGGAGATGATGGTACAGTAGAGATAGAGAACCATGTCAGTCCACAAGGCAGACTACCAGAGATTCTTCCACGTATAGGTTTTACAACAGAAGTATCAAAAGAATTTGACAATATAACCTGGTACGGTCGCGGTCCGGAAGAGAACTACCCAGACAGAAAGACCGGTTACCCTGTCGGCGTATGGAGTCGTACTGTAGATCAGATGTACGAACCCTACCTTATGCCACAAGACCATGCTTTACGAACAGATATACGTTACGTACAGCTAAAGAATAAGGAAGGCAAAGGCATACAGATATCAATGGACGAGCTGTTCAACTTCAATGCGTACCACTTTACGACAGACAACTTGACGAAAAGTATGTATACCTATCAGCTTCAGCCATTGAAAGACAGGTACACGTTAAACATAGACTACAATACCACGGGAGTAGGATGTACAGCAGTTTATGTAACCGATGATTACAAAGTCAAGCCTATACCTTACAATCGCAAAATAACTATCAAGGTACTTTAGTCCTACTAGGAGAAGTGTCAGGCTAAGATATTAAGGTACTGATTGTTCTGTTATTTTCAGAATAATCAGTACCTTTGTGTATACAGAAAACTACATATTAATTGAACGCACATTGATTATGGCAAAAAAGAAATACATCATATCAGACGAAGAGCAACAGACGGCTTCTGAACCAGTTGCAGATTATGCTAGTTCAGTGACTACACCTATTCCAGCGCAGATTACGGTCAACATTGAAGATGCATCGATGCTGAAAGAGATAAAGCGAGCCATTAGTATGATACGAGGAGTCGTGAGCGTCGAAAAGAGTCCAGCCATGAAGTCGTATGAACGAGCCCGTGCCGATGTGAAGGCAGGGAGAGTGGTAGAGTGTATGGATAAAGAAGATTTTTTCGCAAAACTAGGTCTCTGATGGCGTATAAAGTCAGCTATACCAATAATTTCAATAAAGATGTTGAGAAATGCCGCAAGCGTGGCTACAATATGTCACGGTTGAAAACGGTTCTCGATACTTTGATTGAAACAGGAACTGTTCCTCCATCATGTCGTCCGCATAAGTTGTCTGGAAATCATGAAGGCGAGTGGGAATGCCATATCGGTCCAGACTGGTTACTCATTTGGGAGCAGAACGACACAGAACTTACACTTCTGATGCTCAGTACCGGCACTCATAGTGATTTATTTTGATCAAATAATGCTAGTTTAGTGTTGTAATTCATATCCATCATGTTCAAAGACGAATGGAATAATAGCAGTGAGTATGTCGCTGTTCAGACATCTGGCTCTACAGGTACTCCGAAGGTAATGTGCGTAAAGAAGTGTAAGATGGAGGCGTCTGCACGCATGACTATTGATTTCCTGCGACTTAACCCACATGATAATGCTCTGCTCTGCCTTCCCGATCGGTATATTGCCGGGAAGATGATGATAGTGAGGAGCATCGTGGGTAACTTGAATCTGGTGTCTGTTGAGCCAAGTGGCAATCCATTGCTGGATGTGGATGAGCATATACATTTTGCTGCGTTTACGCCTATGCAGGTGTATAATATATTGCTGAATGGTTTGTCAAGGTCGCGTTTTGAGACCATAGACAAGATCATCATTGGTGGCGGTGCGGTTTCTCCTGCCATGGCAGATGAGTTGAAGACGATGAAGAATGAGATATGGTCGACCTATGGTATGACTGAAACTCTTTCTCATATTGCAATGAGAAGACTGTCTGGTGAGAACGCCTCCGAGTGGTATGAACCATTGAAAGGGGTGAAGGTATGGTTAAATGAAGATGGGTGTTTGGTAATAGAAGCTTTGCATGTGGCAGATGAAGTGTTGGCGACAAATGATATAGCAGAAATAAGAGAAGATGGAAAGTTTAGGATTCTGGGGAGAAAAGATAATGTGGTGTGTTCTGGAGGCATAAAACTTCAGATAGAGCAGATGGAGTCTAGGATAGGTGAGGTTTATAATGGCGAGTTCGCTCTGTCGTGGTTGCCAGATGAAAAACTCGGTCAGGCTCTTGCTTTGGTATATACAAGGCCTGGAGATAAAGATATAATAAAGTCAGCTTGTGAACAGATTTTAGATAGGGTAGAACTGCCTAAGCATTATATTCTTCTGACAGAGATACCTCATACCGAGACTAATAAAATAGCACGAGCTAATCTTAAAGCATTGATTCAGACATTATGAAGTACCTATATCTAACATTGTTATTGGTTCTAACGCTGAGTGTCAAGGCTCAAGTGTCTAGCAGTCTTGAGACTTCTCAGACTGCTGTAATAATGGATCTGAAGACTGGCGAGATCGTGGCGTCATATAATCCGTATCAGATGCTCACTCCTGCATCGTTGACCAAATTGGTTACTACGGCAGCGGCTTTGGAGTATTTGGGAACTGATTTTACATTCAAGACAGTATTTGGCGTAGGTGATGGGAATCTTTATATTGAGGGACAAGGGGATCCGACTATTGGGTCAAAATATTTCCCGGAATGTACGTTCAGCAGCGTAGTGTCGCAGCTCAAGGGGAAATTCCAGCCTAATGCAAAATATGAGTTACGCCTAAGAGAATACTATTTTGAGGGCGCTCCATACATATCGAAGCGACTGTGGGAGGATATGGGCAACTATTATGGTGCACCTTATGGAGCATACAATGTAGATGACAATACGCAGATAGTGCATCTGACATCAGGTGCCGTGGGGAAGATGTGTCGCCAGTCATATTGGCAAGAGTGCACAGCAGAGACTAATCATCAGACGGTGAAGCATCTTGTTGATGATGAGGAGATGGATATATTTGTCAAGGCGTATGAGGGAAGGAGTGATAGCGCGTATGTTTATGGTATAGGGACATCTGGTCGATATGTGTCTGGTGCAATACCATCTAATGTTACTGGCTATCATGTGAAGGCGTCGATGGGCGATCCAAAACAGGCGTTCGTGGACAGATTTATAGAATCGTTGGGCGGAGCGGGCTACGTTAGGCCTTCTAAGGTGGTGTTTGATGCTCCTGAATTCAAGGGTAGTTATCGTGTGTTGCTCAGATACGAATCTCCAAAACTTATAGACATAATACGTGTTACCAATCAGAAGAGCATCAATCTGTTTGCCGATGCTGTTTGTTTCGCGTTAGGTGCAGAGGGGAAAAGTGGGTATATGTTCCACTCTTCGTGGGATGCATCTATGACAAGACTCCGTCAGTATGTTGATAAGACGATACCTACTGAGGTGAAACCTGTTTTCTATGATGGCGCTGGTCTTTCTCCGATGAATGCTATATCAGCCTACCAAATGGCATCGATGTTGAGGTATATATCACAACAGCCCTATTATGAGGCGTATAGAAGTACACTCGCAGTAGCAGGAAGAAGTGGAACGCTCGCTTCTTTCGGTAAGGGAACGGCTATTGAAGGAAAGGTGATAGGTAAGAGTGGTTCCATGACGGGTGTTACTGCTTACGCTGGATATATATTGAATAAATATGCATTCTGTATTATATTTAATCACGATCCTAAACAGCGATCAGAACAGCGGATTGATATGTCGCAATGGCTTATGGAATGGGCTCGTTAACTCTTTTTAAGTGATAATTAACTCATAATGTTTGTTCTAAATGTAAGATGACAGTAACTTTGCAGCGTTAATATTTGGAGCAAGGTTGTCACTCTGGTGCCAATTTCCAAGTAAAACATATTTAATGTCTACTAATAAAATTGCACTTTTTTTAGCTGGAGTAGCATTGGTTATGCTCTCTTCGGCAAAGAACGAAACTGAAGAATCTTACAAAGAGCAGATTCAAAGTATTTCTAGTCTTCCACTAGTAAGTGGAGACACACTCTCTCCAGAGGATCTCAATGGAAAATTGATTATCTTGAATTTTTGGGCATCGTATGATGCTGCATCTCGCATAAACAATTACAATCTGTTACGACTCAATCAATCGTACGAAGGCAAGACTTTTTTCAATGCAGAAGGATTGGAAGTGGTATCGGTGTCTCTTGATACCTATCGTTCCCAGTTGGTAAAGGCTATTGCCGCAGATGAAACACATTGTTTTCGTCATATCTGTGATTTTCAGGGTGTTGAGTCTAGTCTATGTCGTTCTTTCGATATAGATGCTCCTGTGAACATTCTTATCGGAACAGATGGAAGAGTATTGGCGCGTGACTATGGCGTAGAAAAGATCGAATCGGCGCTGCAGACACTACACGCTAATAACTAGGAGGTAAGGGCTGTTGGATTGTATGCATCTTTTATCTACATTTGCGAAAACTATAAGAAAATAACTTGATATGAAGATACTCCGCACCCTATTTTTATTTTTGAGTATGCTTGTTGTTTCTGTGGCAATGGCACAGGAAGTAGGACTCAGTACTGGTAACATGGCTCCAGAGATTATAGGTAAGACTCCTGCCGGGAAGCAGATAAAATTGTCTGACCTCAGAGGAAAGTATGTGTTGATAGATTTCTGGGCTTCATGGTGTGGTCCTTGCAGACACGAAAATCCGACAGTGGTGGCAGCATATAGAAAATTTAATGCGTCAACTTTCAAAGGAGGGGTGAAGGGTTTTGAAGTATTTTCAGTATCGCTTGATAATAAAGATGTAGCATGGAAAAATGCTATAGCGAAAGATGAGTTGACTTGGCCATACCATGTATGTGATTTTGGTGGGTGGCGTAGTGCTATTGCGTCGAAATATCAAGTAAATAGCATTCCTGCAAATTTCCTCATTAACGAAAAGGGAGTGATTGTTGCTAAGAACTTGAGAGGGTCTGCACTACAGTCGGTGTTGCAGAATTTGACACAGCAGTAGTACTGACAGATTGACAATAAATGCGACTAAAGATATGACATAAAGGCAACCGTGACATGGTTGCCTTGTTTTTTACTGACATGTTGTCATATATAGTTCATTTGGCAAGACAATTGATATTATGGTGACAGAATAAAAAGAAAACAACAACATAAGATATGACAGAGAATAAAGAGAATCTACAAGAGGAGCAGCAGTCTGAAATGAATGAGGCTGCCGCACAAGAGCAAAATCAAGAGACAGCAGCAGAAAATAATGCAGAGGCTCAGTCTGAGGAGGTCGATCCGATGGCTGCAGAGATAGCTGCTCTTAAGGCTCAGGTAGATACACTTAACGATAAATATTTGCGTCTTTCGGCAGAGTATGATAACTATCGTAAACGTACTCTCAAGGAGAAATCAGATTTATTGAAAAGCGCAGGTTCAGACGTGCTTGTAGGTCTGCTTCCTGTACTTGACGATTTCGAGAGAGCTCTGGCTCATATGGGTGATGCATCTGATGTTGAGTCACTTCGTACAGGTGTCGAGCTCATTTACAAGAAGTTCGTTGACTTCCTCGGGAAGAAAGATGTGAAGGAGATACCAGCCAAAGGTGAGACTTTCGACGCTGAAGTGCATGAGGCTATTACTATGATGCCTGCACCTTCGGAGGATATGAAGGGTAAGTGTTTTGACTGTGTTGAAAAGGGATATAAATTGGGCGACAAAGTTATCCGTTTCGCCAAGGTTGTAGTTTGTGAGTAATCATGGCAAAAAGAGATTATTATGAAGTGCTTGGTGTAGCTAAGGGCGCATCGGCAGACGAAATAAAGAAAGCCTATCGTAAGATGGCCATTAAGTATCACCCTGATAAGAATCCGGGTGATAAGGAGGCTGAGGAGAAGTTCAAAGAGGCCGCAGAGGCGTATGATGTGCTTTCTGATCAGACTAAGCGTCAGCGATATGACCAGTTCGGCCATGCTGCATTTGAAAATGGCGGCGGTGGCGGCGGCTTCGGCGGCGGTATGTCGATGGATGATATATTCTCTCAGTTCGGAGATATATTCGGTTCTTTTGGCGGTTTCGGTGGTTTCGGTGGTTCTCGTGGCGGTTCACGTCAGAATAGAGGTACTAATCTTCGCGTTCGTGTGACATTGTCTTTGTCTGATGTTGCTAATGGCGTAACTAAGAAGATTAAGGTCAAGAAGGCTGTACAGTGTTCTCATTGTAATGGTTCGGGAGCTAAAGACGCTAATTCTGTCAAGACTTGTGCTACATGTAAGGGTTCTGGTGTGGTAATGCGAGTCGTTTCGTCGCTCTTCGGTCAGATGCAGACACAAAGCGTATGTCCTTCTTGTGGCGGTAATGGTAAGACTATTACAGCTAAATGCCCTCATTGTCATGGCGAAGGCGTTGTCATGCAGGAGACTGTAGAGGAGGTACGTATCCCTGCGGGTGTCGAAGATGGTATGCAGTTGACTGTTAGAGGCGCTGGTAATGCAGCTAAGAACGGAGGCGTAGCGGGTGATCTTCTTGTTGTGATTCAAGAGACACCAGATACAGAGCTGGTTCGTGACGGTTCTAATCTTATATATCATTTGTTGCTGCCAGTGACAGATATGATATTGGGCGCTCCTGTTGAGGTGCCTACTGTGGATTCTAAAGTTCGCGTTACTATAGACCCGGGAACTCAGCCTGGCAAGATACTGCGCCTGAAGGGTAAGGGTTTGCCAGAGGTGAATTCTAGTCAGCGTGGCGATTTGCTGGTAAGAGTAGATGTTTATATACCTACAGAACTTACTAAAGATGAGCGTAAGGCAATAGAGTCTTTGAGAGGATCTGATAATTTCAATCCATCGTCAACAGCAAAAGATTCTTTCTTCAAAAGAATGAAAAACCTTTTCAGTTAAATTACGAATAAGGAATAAAAATTGAATTGTAAATTTGAATTGTCACTGACAATATCTAATTTTACGGCAAGTTGAAATTATTAAAAAATCTTACTATGAAGAAGATAGCATTTGTATTCGCAGCATCTCTTTTGACAGCATTTGTATTGTCATCATGTGGCTCTGAGAAGGAGTGCCCAGCTTATGGACAAGTAAATGTTGAGGTTGAGCAGATAGCATAAACATTAACGGGTGGAAGTCTCTATGATTTTCACCCGTAAATAATGTTAAATCGATTTGTAAGCATTTGCACTATTAGTTAAAATAACTAATTTCGCGTGCAAATAAAAAGAAACACAATACAATTCAAACATAATAAACAAAATGATTAAACTTGGTATCAACGGTTTCGGCCGTATCGGTCGTATGGTTTTCCGC
>JAKSLC010000068.1 GCA_024401415.1 Bacteroidales bacterium
TACGCGATGGGTAGGCACCGAGAAGGGGGATGCTATCAATGATGCAGAATTCAGCGGAAATATACTGATGCTGCTTCAGGAGGCAGTCAACTTTGTGAAATCCAATACGCGCAAGGGCTGGGAAAAGCTGCCTGATGGCAAGAAGATTAAGGCGGAATACGCAGAACGTGCTATACTTGAGGCGTTTGTCAACCATTTCATTCATCGTGATTATACCGTGATGGGTGGTGAGGTGCATTTGGATATCTATGATGATCGTTTGACCATTACCTCACCTGGTGGCATGTACAACGGTTCTCTGATTCAGAATCTCGACATAAAGGATGTGTCGTCAGAAAGACGCAATCCGATATTGGCAGATGTCATGGCTCAGTTGGACTATATGGAGAAACGTGGTTCAGGGTTGAAGAAAATATACCTTGCCACAAAGGAACTTAATGGGTATGCCGATAAGTTCAAACCCATGTTCAAATCGACAAATAGTCAGTTCATTACAACGCTATTCAGGGTAAGTGAGCAAGTTACCGAGCAAGTTACCGAGCAAGTTACCGAGCAAGTTACCGAGCAAGTGCTTAATATGCTAAATGTAATTCAATCAGAACAATTGTTAGCCAAAGACATTATGCACTTGATGGGACTGAACCAAAGAGAGTATTTCCGAGCTGACATTCTGACACCAGCACTCGAACAGGGGCTTGTTGCTCGTACTCTGCCAGATAAACCTAGAAGTCCCAAGCAGATGTATTACCTGACGGATTTAGGGTTGGCCGTATTAAATCATTTAAAACGTTCGTGCTCTCAACCAGTTGCTGTAGATCCAGATAAAGTTCAACGGTTCATAGCAGAACTGCAAGAGTCTGTTGGCAACTTTTCTTTACAACTGCCACCAATGAGCGACCGTTATGCAGCATCGCTGAAGAACCAGGAGTCAAGGTGCTTTAAGGCAAGCTATAAGCATGAGAAGAAATACTTTGAAAGAGGTTCGGATTGGGTCTATAATATGCCTGAATTGTACCTGAATGAGATTCAACATTCTATCTGGATGCAATACAATGCCCAGTGGTGGCTTAATCCTGCTGAAGCAAGGTACAAGATTAACTTCCGAGAGATTAAGGACGCTTTCTGTAGGCTTGGTTTGGATGAAACGTTTGCTGTGGTCGCTTCTTTCCATTTGGATACATACGATGGTCTATTTGGAGGTGATGCTCCGTTGGTAAAGACGATGTTCGGCTACTGTTATAAGGGAGTGAACATATATCATGTGCCATCTCATGAGGATTTCATGATTGTCATGAGAGCTGACAGTTTGCCAAGATGTGAAATGGAGGACTACGAAGGTGACAATCCAGACTATAGACTCATTGATCCAGTCAACAAGGTTTATTCTAATGTGCTTAATTTGAAGGATATGAGCGAATACTACGGAATGGTGGTGATGCGAGACATTCGTTTCTGTACTCCAGATAAAGAAGCTTTCAAGTTTATCCGACTTGATGTTGATAGGACGAATAGGACAGAGAGTCAATTAGAGTCACTATCTGCTGATGCAGTGAGATTGATTTAGAAATCGAATTTCTGGAAATTAAAATTTAACATCCACAAGCCCAAGAGGATGAAGGGGGCTGAGTGATACTGACAAAGAAAGTAAAGCTGAGGGGGGAGAGGTTAGGGCTTTGCTTGGTTATAGTTAGTGTAATAGTATGAAGATTTCAGTTATAACAGCTGCCTGGAATAGCAGCAAGACAATACAAGATACCTTAAGAAGTGTATTGAATCAGCGATACACGAATGTGGAGCATATCATAAAGGATGGTGGCAGTACGGATGATACTGTGGCTATTTGTGAGGATTTTTTGAGGTTAGAGGTTAGAGGTGAAGGGTTAGAGGTTGCGGGGAAGACGATGAAGATAATTTCTGACAGGGATAAGGGTATCTATGATGCAATGAACAGGGGAATAGAGGCTGCTACGGGGGATATTATTGGTATCCTGAATTCGGATGATTTCTATACTTCGGATGATGTGCTGGAGAGGGTTGCATGGGAGTTTGAGGCAGATCCTGAGCTGGAGGCTCTGTATGGCGATATCCATTTCGTGGATGATGCTGACTTGACGAAGTGTGTGAGGTATTACTCTTCGTCGTATTTCCGCCCATGGTTGCTCAGATTCGGCTTTATGCCTGCTCATCCTAGCTTTTATGTCCGTAAGGAGGTTTACCAGAAGTATGGATTGTATGATTTGCAGTTCAGAACTTCGTCTGACTTCGAAATGATGGTGCGCCTTTTTGCCAAGAATAAGATAAAGGCGAAGTATATAAAGAAGGATTTCGTGACAATGCGTACCGGCGGCGAGAGTACTGCCGGAATGGAGGCTAAGCGTAAGGTGAATAATGATATAGTGGGTGCGCTTAAGAAGCATGGTATCTTTACTTGCGGGGCGTTCAGGTATGTCAGGTATGGGGTGAAGGCGGTGGAGTTGGTTTTGGGGAGACTTTGACTTTGACTTTGACTTTGACTCTGACTCTGACTTTGACACTGACATTGACATTGACTTTGACATTGACTCTGACATTGAATTATGAGAAATTTTAGACAGTATGATTTTTGGGTGGATTCTAAGTCTTTGGCGAAGGACGTGTATTTGTTGTTGTCAGGGTTCCCAGGTGAAGAGAGATATGCTCTTTGCGATCAGTTACGAAGAGCTGTAGTGTCTATACCAAGCAATATCGCAGAAGGTGCTGGTCGAGAAACTGAAATAGAGTTTGCCCGTTTCTTAGATATAGCCTTGGGGTCAGCTTGCGAAGTTGAGACCCAAATAGAGCTGGCTTATGACTTGAATTATATTTCAGTACAAAAACGAGACGAAATAATATTCAAATTGAATTCCATAGAACGTAGAATAGCTGCTATGGTAAAAAGGCTTAGACGTTGAGGCTGACTTTGACTCAGACGTTGACGCTGACTCTGACGTTGACTCTGACTCTGACGCTGATGCTGACTCTGACTCTGACGTTGAGGCTGACTTTGACTCAGACGCTGACTCAGACGTTGACGTTGGTAAGGTCCCAGTCAAAGTCATAGTCAAGGTCATAGTCAAGGTCATAGTCAAAGTCATAGTCAAGGTCATAGTCAAAGTCATAGTCAAAGTCATAGTCAAAGTCATAGTCAAAGTCCCAGTCAAAGTCAAAGTCATAGTCAAGTGGGCTCAAATCAAACAAAATATTCAATAATGAAAGTTCTTATTACAGGGGCTGGCAGTTATGTCGGGGAGTCTGTCAGACGGTATATATTGGCTAAGGATTCCAGTTTTGAGATAGATGCTGTGGATACTATGAATGATGTCTGGAAACAGGCTGATTTCTCGAAGTATGATGTGGTGTATCATGTGGCTGGAATAGCTCATGTGAATGCGGATCCGAAGATGGAACCTCTCTATTATAAGGTGAATCGTGACCTTACGATAGAGATTGCCAAGGTGGCTAAGGCTGCCGGGGTGAAGCAGTTTATATTCATGTCTAGTCAGATTGTTTTCCATGAGAGTAGGTCTTTGAAGGCTGAGGTGCTTACAAAGGAGACAAAGGAGAATCCGAATGGGTTCTATGGCGATTCAAAACTGCAGGCGGAGAATGGTATCAAACCATTGGGTGACGAGCATTTCAAGGTGTGTATCTTGCGTCCGTGTATGATATACGGCCCTAACGCTAAGGGTAATTTTCCTAGGTTGATGAAGTTGGCGACAAAAGTGCCGGTGTTCCCAGCATGGCATAACAAGCGTTCTATGCTGTACATAGATAATTTGGCTGAGTTTGTGAAGCAAGTGATAGATCGTCAGCTTGAGGGTACATTCTATCCTCAGAATCGTGAGCAGGCAGATACAGTAGAGATTATCCGTTATTTTGCAAAGGCCGCAGGTCATAAGGTGTGGATCTCAAAGTTGTTTAATCCTTTTGTATGGCTTGGCAGTTTTGTGTTGCAACCAATAAACAAGATGTTCGCCACATATTATTATGATCCGAAGATGAGTGAGTATGATTTTGAGTATCAGCTGGTGAGTTTCGAGGAGAGTCTGAGAAGAGTTAGAGAGGTTAGAGGTTAGAGGATTTTTAGTTATAGATTTTATTTTGCACTAAAAACAGTGCAACTTTTGGTGAAAAATGCACTAAAAGTAGTGCAAAGTTCCTTAACAAGATGACAACATATATTATTATAGCAGTTCTGTTGTTCGCTTTGGAGTTGGGTTACTTCTGGGTGGCGGACAGGTTTAATATTATTGATAAGCCTAATGAGAGGTCTAGTCACTCTACTATCGTGCTTCGTGGTGGTGGGGTGATTTTCCTGCTGGCTATGTGGGTCTGGAGCGCATTCTTTGGGTTCCAATATCCATGGTTTCTGGCTGCAGTGACGCTTATTGCCGGGGTGAGTTTTGTGGATGATATTAGGTCGCTTCCTGACTCGGTGCGTCTTGTGGCTCAGTTTGGTGCCATGGGTATGATGTTCTGGGAGTTGTGGTCGATGGGAACATTGGAGAGCCTGAGCGGATGGTGGCTTGCAGCTATCGTCATAGCTGCTCTTATCGTTTGCGTGGGTGCGTCGAATATCATCAATTTCATGGATGGAATAAATGGTATCACGGCTGGCTATGCTTTGGCTGTGCTGATTCCTCTGGCTTTGGCGAATCTTGGAGTGGGGCATGCGGATTCTACGGATTGCTCGCGTACGGTTCCTGGTTTTGTGGAGGAGTCTTTCTTGTGGGTGGCGCTGATATCGGTATTAGTGTTCGCATTCTTTAACTTCAGGCATAAGGGTAAGGCCAAGTGTTTTGCCGGTGATGTGGGGTCGATTGGTATCGCGTTCATTATGTTGTTTGGCATAGGGAGATTGATTATGGTGACAGGAGATGTGACTTGGCTGGTAATGCTGATAGTTTATGGCGCAGATGGTTGCCTGACGATATGTCATCGTATCATGCTTCATGAGAATCTGGGTGAGGCACACAGAAAGCATGCGTATCAGTTGATGGCTAATGAGCTGAAGATGTCGCATCCGTTGGTTTCTTCGATATATATGGTGCTTCAGCTTGCTATATCGCTTGGATTTATATATCTATGTCCAGATACATCATTGGCACACTGGATATACCTGATAGGGTCGTTTGTGGTGCTTGCTGTGGCGTATGTGGCGTTCAAGATGAAGTATTATCACTTACATGAAGAGTATCTGGCTTCGTTGAAGAAGTAGTTTTCTCAACATTCAGCTATAACGATTTTGAGGTAATGGAGAGTTTTCTCTGTTACCTCATTTTAGTTTCTGGTGATATGGTATCTTGCCCGCTGTTTATGCAATGTGGTGATTTTAGCAGTCAACTGTATGTCAATGCTCAAAAAAAGCATATCTTTGCAGAGCTCCATTATGGGGTGTTAGGCTACTTATATATTGTAAATAATATTGTATAACTAGAATTCTACGACATTATGATCATCAGTAATGAACTAATGGACGAACTGCTTGTGAAAGCAGCTACTTCTGAGCGACGAAGGATAAATCTGGATTTGCGTAATTCAGAGCAAGATACGTCTCAACGTATGCTTAATGCCCTTATGCCTGATACGGTAGTGCCTATGCATCGTCATACTGCTACAGCAGAGACTATTGTGCTGCTTAAGGGTAGAGTTACTGAGATATTGTTTAACGATGAATTTGTGGAGATTCAGAGAATAGATCTTGATAAAGAGCAAGGTAACGTCGGGCTTCAGATACCTACGGGAATTTGGCACACTATAATAGCTCATGAACCTAGTGTTATAATCGAGATGAAAGATGGAGCCTATGCTCCGTTGACTTCCTCTGATGTAAAGCCAATAAGATGACACATCAATCGCATAATAGTATTCAAGATATATTGCTTCTTCTATTAAGAGGAGCTCTGACTGGGGAGGTACGTAGCCTCCCTTGTTCGTTAGTTCCATGGAATGAGCTGATGGAGCTGGCCAATGAGCAAGGGGTATTGGCTATTATGTACGACGGGTTCTGTGCGTATGCTAAGGCAGGCGATGTACAAATGTCTCTCAAGGAGAAGACAGATCTTTATGGGAATGTGAAGATTATAGAGCGTACGTATGATGTGCAGATGAGAATACTTGAGAAACTGAGTCGTCTGTATAGCGACCATAACATCCCGACTATGGTTCTGAAGGGTTATGGCTTGAGTATGCTCTATCCTGTGCCTAATCACAGGCAGTGTAGTGATGTGGATATATACCTCTTCGGACATCATGCAGAGGCAGACAGACTGGTAGAGGAGAAGTGGGGAATAAAAGTCAGCACTGAGCATCATCATCATACGGAGTTTGTTATGGATGGAGTCTTGGTGGAGAATCATTACGATTTCATCAATGTTCATGCACACAGCTCATCGCCACGTATAGAGAAAGAGTTGAAAAAGATAGTGAAGATGGAGGATGGAGAAGTGATGATGATAGGCAACGAAAGAGTATTTGCCATGCCTCCTACACTTGGAGCATTATTCCTTATAAGACATACTGCCCAGCACTTTGCAGCCAAGCATGTAGAGTTGAGGCATCTGATAGACTGGCTACTATTTACAAAAGCATATAAGCACAATATGGACTGGTCGTGAGTTAACAGGGTAGCGAGGGAGAATGGATTCAAGCGATTCATGGACGCATTTGACAGATTGTCTTATGCTCTGATAGAAGATACTACTCTGAATGATATAGAGAAGCAGATAATGGATGATATCTGGAATCCCAGATTCAGAGAAGACGGTCCGACCCAAGGCTTCTTCAAGATATGGAGTTTCAAGGCCAGGAGGTGGTGGGGCAACCGCTGGAAAAACAGACTGGTCTATAAGGAGAGTCTTTTAGATCAGGTCTGGACTTTATTGAAAAGCAGATTTGTAAAAACTATGTAGATTTATCGAGTCTTCTTATATCCGTAACTATTATTAACAATCTATCGTACACCTAAATTGTTAATAGGGTTAAGGTATATGTCATATAGACCAGAGAAAAGAATTCATCTTTGTCTGGCTCACATGAGCGGCAAGGAGCAAGATTATATAAAGGAGGCATTTGATACCAATTGGGTAGTACCACTAGGTCCGAATGTAAATGCTTTTGAGGAATCGATTCGTGAGTATGTCGGTCATGGAGAAGTAGCAGCACTATGTTCAGGTACAGCCTCTATTCACTTAGCACTTAAATGTCTTGGCGTTGGTCCGGGCGATGAAGTAATAGTACAAACATTCACATTCTGTGCATCTTCCAATCCTGTATTGTATCTGGGGGCTACTCCGGTATTTGTAGATTCAGAGAAAGATACATGGAATATGGATCCTGTATTGCTGGAAGAGGCCATAAAAGACAGAAAAGTTAAGACAGGAAATTATCCTAAAGCCATCATAACAGTTGCGCTATTCGGCATGCCTCCAAAGATGAAAGAGATAGTAGCTGTAGCTGAAAAATACGGTATAGCTATAGTGGAGGATGCTGCGGAGGCTATGGGGTCTAAGTATGATGGTAAATACCTTGGTACATTTGGTCTGTACGGAGTATTGTCGTTCAATGGCAACAAGATGATTACCACATCTGGAGGCGGTGCGCTTATCTGTCCGGATGAGAAAGCCAAGCAGAGAGTAATGTACTATGCTACACAAGCCAGAGAGCCATTCCCATATTATCAGCACACTGAGATAGGGTATAACTATAGAATGTCTAACATCTGTGCAGGAATAGGCCGTGGACAAATGTTAGTGCTTGAAGAGCATGTGGCGCATCACCGCAAAGTGCAGTCGATGTACGCAGAGCTTCTTGCCAAAGTAAAAGGCATCACGGTACATAAACAGCCAGAAGGCGGACTCTTTGATTCCAACTATTGGCTAGTGACCATAATTGTAGATCCTAAGATTAAGATAAAAGGGCAGTACGAGGTAGCAGATAAGGCACATTTGAGTGGTGAGCCGAATATCAATGTAGAGGCATTGCGTCTATTCCTTGATAGAGCCAATGTAGAGTCGAGATCGACATGGAAGCCACTGCATCTTCAACCAGTGAATGCCAAATGTCCGGTATACGTAAATGGAGTAAGTGAGAATCTGTTCAAGAAAACGCTCTGTCTTCCTGCAGGACCTTACGTATCAGAAGAGGATGTGAAATATATAGTAGACAAGATAAAAGAAGCTATTTGCTAGAATAATATAGACCTCGGCATTTGCCGAGGTCTTTTTTTACGCATGAGGCTTAAATTCGTGCGATATCCAAGAGGATGTTGTTGGTGCCCTCTACGTCGCTTAGCATGCCACAGTGGTCGGTATCGAGGTAATACTCCTTGACACATGGGACAAACTTGATCATGCGGCGCTGGAGGTCGTATGAGCAGCAGTTGTCTTTCAAAGTGTGGATGTAAACTTTAGGTACGGCCATGTACTTGTCTGACAAATGTACTGGTTCGCTCCACATAGTTGGGTTCTCGTCTTGGAGATGCTGGCAGGCGAAGAGGAACTTGTCGTCTGGTGTAGTGTTGAAACCTAAGTTGCGAGCGTAAGTGAGGTTGAACGTTGTGAGTCCATTCTCCTTTACTACCGTTGTCAGAGGGCTTACCTGGCTCCATGGGTCGTCCATAAGGAATTTGGTCATTGCCTCGCCATTCTGAGGCAGGAAAGCTGCGAAATAGACCAGTTTCTCTATCTTCTCAGGGATGTTTTCTGCTACCTGAGAGATAACCATTCCAGTCATGGAGTGAGCTACCAGAATTACTTTGCCATCGATACCATTGATAAACTCCTGAAGACCATTCACGTGGTCGGCAAGAGTGACCTCGGTAAGATCCTTAGAGGTATTAGAGCCATGTCCTGGTAGATCGAAAGTGAATACCTTGTGACCTGCAGCCTCGAGAACTGGCTTATTGAAATCCCAACACCAGCTTGCACACCAACCGCCATGTACGAGTACGTATGTTGATGGGGTTTCTGATTGGGCAATCTTTACATCTGTTGTCTTGTCGTTTGTGTTGTTATTTGCGCATGCTGCCATCATGAGGCACAATGCTGCCAGAAATGCTTGTTTCATTGACTGTAATATTATTAAGGTTAAATAAATAGTAATTGTTACAAGGCTTAAATATATAGAATATTTTGGATTGGTGTTCAGAGTATATTAAGATTCTTTCGGTTTTAACATATACGCCAGTCTTATGCTAACCCTATGCTACTCCTGTCTGGATATTAGGGGGCATATAAAAAAAACGGCATGTCTCACAAGGATAATGTGCGACATGCCGTTATGATTAAATAGGGGAGTGCCCCAGATATTATCTAGCTGTGAAAGCTCTTGAAACTGGAGTAGTTTTAGCCTTTATATCAGCTGTAAGTTCAGCTTTGATATCACGGCTGTCGGCACCTATTTTAAGAGTATAAGAGCCCTCTTCTACTATCCATGCATTTTCACCAGGGTGGAAACTTGCAAGATCAGCGGTATTAAGAGTAAGGCAGAGAGTCTCTGACTCGCCTGGCATGAGAGCCTTGGTCTTGGCAAAAGCCTTGAGCTCCTGAACAGGCTTAGCGAGTTCGCTTGAAGGAGCAGATACGTAAAGCTGAGCAATCTCCTTGCCCTCTGCATTGCCTGTGTTCTTGACATCTACTGTAACAGAGATTATGTCGCCATCGACCTTTACATCAGCATTGCTATATTCGAAAGTTGTATAAGACTTACCATATCCGAAAGGATAGCTTACAGACATATTCTCGGCATCGAACCAACGATAGCCTACATAGATACCCTCTTCGTACTGAGTATAATCAACATCCTTTTCGTCTGTACGGGTCTGACCGTCGAACTTCATGTTCAGCATAGCAGCCTTCTTGCCGAGAGGGAAATTCTCTGAAGACTTATGATCTGTATAAGCTAGAGGCCAAGTCATAGTGAGTTTACCTGAAGGGTAGGCCTTGCCAGAGAGAACGTCGGCAACAGAGTTACCACCCTCCTGGCCGCCCTGCCATGCACAGAGAACGGCGTCTGGTATATTCTTCCAAGAAGCAGTTTCGATGACACCGCCGATATTGAGAACCACGATAGCCTTTTTACCTACTGCGTGGAAAGCAGCTGTGACATTCTTGATGAGTTCCTTCTCAGCAGAAGAGAGATCGAAGTCGCCATCGATATTACGATCAGACCCCTCGCCACTGATACGACCGATAGCGATGAGCGCTACGTCTTGAGACTTAGCCTGCTCAGAGAGCAGCTTCTTGTCGACAGGCATTTCAGAAGGGAGAAGAGCAGGCAGCCAATTTTTCTGACGCTCAGCGTTAGCCTCTGCATTACGCTCGTTCTCGGACACAGTCCACTGCTCGTAGCTTGTCTTGAGAGCCTCATTTGGTGTATAACCTGCATTCTTAAGACCCTCGATGAGGTTTACAGTATAAGCACGATTTACATCGCCAGAACCTGTACCGCCGGCAATCCATGAGTAAGCGGCGTTGCCGAACACAGCGATATTCTTGACATTCTTCATAGGAAGAGCGCCGTTATTCTCAAGTAGAACCATACCCTCTGTAGCTGACTGGCGAGTTACGTCGGCATGAGCCTTAAGGTCTGGCTTATTTGTATACTTGTAGCCCTTGAAAGTAGGAGATTGCACAACGAGGTTAAGGATACGTTTACAGCAGAGGTTGACATCCTCGATACTGAGAGAACCGTCATTAACACCCTTGATGATGTCGTTATACTGAGTCTGTCGACCAGGCTGGAGCATATCGTTGCCAGCAGCTACCTGAGCAGCTCCATTAGCGCCACCGAACCAGTCTGTCATTACTGTACCCTTATAGCCCCACTCTTCGCGGAGAACCTTAGTAACAAGGTCGTGGCTTTCAGAAGTGTAAGTGCCATTGAAATAGTTATATGATGTCATTACAGTCCAAGGAGCAGACTTTTTGATGGCAATCTCGAAGCCCTTGAGGTATATTTCGCGCATTGTGCGAACATCAATGAGAGCATTATTGTTCATACGATTTGTCTCCTGGCTGTTGAAAGCGAAATGCTTGATAGAAGTACCGACGCCGTTGGTCTGGATACCCTCGATATAAGCGCCTGCAATATTACCTGTAACGACAGGATCTTCAGAATAATACTCGAAGTTACGGCCACACAAAGGGTTACGATGGATATTTACAGCAGGAGCGAGAAGGACATCGCCGCCATACTCAAGAACCTCCTGGCCCATAGCCACGCCTACCTGCTTAACGAGTTCGGTATTCCAAGTAGAGGCTAGGAGAGTACCGATAGGGAAGTGAGTGCAATAGTAAGTCTGGTCATCACCCTCACGAGTAGGAGTGATACGGAGACCTGCAGGGCCATCGCACAAAGCGATAGAAGGGATGCCGAGGCGTTCAATATTAGCAGTGAAACCTGCTGCTCCTGGAACTTTGCCAGCATCGCTTGCTCCGATAACAGGTTGGTCGACAGGAATACCAGGCATACCAACGCCGATGATGAGTTGAGCTTTCTCTTCGAGAGTCATGGCATTGACAATCTCGTCGATATTGTCTTCCCGGAGTTTCAGGTCTCCGTTGCAAGCAGACAGTGCCACTGCAGCTGTAATACTTAATAAGGTCTTATTCATAAACTTATGTTTGTCATTTTTGTAGCGCAAAAATATTATTATTTATGAATAAATGACTTTCGTATTTGTTTAATGTCTTTGGGATATGGTCAAAAATCTATTTTTTATATTTGCAGATTGAGTAGACGTGCGTCTCTACAATCATTTTCCGATTGCAGTGAGTAGTATTATGATACTATGACCTCCGCAAAAGAACTCAGTCTTTCTATCAACTTGTCGGCATTATTCTGTCGTTGAGTCATAGTAATAGAGCACATGAGGTTGAAATCCTGATTGAGTACCTTAGGATTCTCTTCTTTTATGACTCTCATCACGTCGTTCATAGATTCGTATGCGAAGCGAGCCTCAATCTTTATGTCGACAGTCTTTACCAATACTTTGGCATTTGCCAATGCATCTGCGGTAGCAGTTTTGTATGCATATATAAGACCACTTGTGCCCAACTTGATGCCTCCGAAGTAGCGTATAACAACGACCAATATATTTGTCAGTTCATTGCTTAGTATCTGTCCGTATATAGGCTTGCCGGCTGTGCCAGAAGGTTCTCCGTCATCATTAGCGCGGAAATTATTCTCATCAAGGCCTAATTTCCAGGCATAGCAGCAGTGACGGGCATCGAAATACTCCTTCTTATACCCATCTACAATCTCCTTGATCTCGTCAGTATTAGTTACAGGATGTGCGAAAGCAAGAAACTTACTGCCTTTTTCCTTGTATATGCCTTCGGCGAGGCCCTCTATGGTCTGAAATTCGTCTGAAGCCATATTCTAGAATAAGAAACCTACGTTTACGTGTATGTTGAATTTGTAGTCTGGCGAATACATTAGCGTTATGTCGAAAGGAAGGATAGAGAAGTTATATGCTGCGGTGATACCTATACCATGCATGATATTGTCGAAGAGGAACTTATGGTCGTCTTTGACATACTTATCTATTGACTCGAAAGCCATGGCACTATTCCAGTGAAGGGTAGTGTATAGTTCGTCGTATAAACGATATTGGAAACTCAAACGACCCATAAGTAAAGACGAGACATCTTTCTGAGCAGTCTGAAGACCATAGAAAGCGATCTGATTGGGCATGAATCGTTGGACACCGCCAATGAAGGTACGATTGTTATGAATTTTATCGCCCCAAGATGCTCTGACAGCCAAAGTCTCAGAAAGAGTAAAACGAGAAGCCAGAGGCTGGAAGAATTGGCCATGGAAAGATGCCCTGTAGATGTTATCCCGCTTCAGATCGCTCATCAGCTCATTTGTGCCGAAGAGTTTTCTTTTGTACTTAGGCTTGATAGCGGCATAAAGTTCTGTTTCTAGATTGACACCTGAAGTAGGAAGGTACTTGCGATTAGTAGTATTACGCTGGCGATTTGCTTTGATATAGAAATCGGTACAACGATAATCAATCATACTTACAGCATCCGCCTTGCGATGGGTAGTCTCTACACCTATAGTAGCGCTAGCATGACTGGTCGGAGCAATAACCAGGCCCCATGTCACATGACCATCGCTGATGGTGAAACGACGCAGGATATCGCTTTTACTACTTGTGTCGAAAGTAGGAATCTCAAAGCTACTGAAATTGTACTCCTGTTCCAAATAGTTATTATACTTCATGCCGAAGGTAACGCGATTATTTACCTTTAGTCGGAAAGCTTCACTGATAGCTATTTTTATCTTCGTTACAGACTGGCGACCGAGCAGATTCTTAGCGCTATATCCCAGGATGAGATTTGCGCCTGTGAAACTATTATAAGATAAAGCCAATCCGATAGACTGCATAGGATTCTCGTCGACTATGCAACGAAGGCGTATATGATTTGAGGCAGAGTCGACAGAGACGAGTTCATATCTAAGATTCTTGTAATAACCAGACGAGGATGCGTGTCTAAAAGCCTCATTGAGTTGTACTGGAGTGTAGAGAGAAGGAGTCTTCATCTGAAGATTGTGCAAAAAGAGCTCCTTATCAGTATGACGCAGGCCCTCAATATCCAAATCCTCTATATATACCTTCTTGTCGTACGGTTTCATACGCTTATCAGGGTCTGAGTATTCCAACCCATAATTCCTATAAAGAGAGTCGGCCAACTGCTTGAAGAGAGGGTAGAAGTCGGCCCCTATAGAATCACCTATGGCAGATATCTCTTGAGAAGACGAGAAACTGGCAGCAGTAAATCTAGCGACATCCGGTTCGATGACCATATCGCATATACTCTTCTCCTCAATGAGGTCTGATGCGTCTCTAAAATTAGTAGCCTGCATCATCACGTCCATAGGATTAGTGAGGTCGTCAGGGTCAGTAAGACCGTGGAAGAGGTTGACACCGATAACGAACTCGGCGCCCATATCGCGAACGTCCTTTACAGGAAAATTGCGGACGATACCGCCATCGACCAACTTTGTTCCATTATACGATGTAGCGGAGAAAGCACCAGGAATAGCCATACTACTTCGTACGGCGAAAGGAAGATCTCCATTTTCCAGGATTACGGCATCTCCATTTCTAAGGTCGGTAGCAATACACTTGAAAGGAATCTGGAGTTGAGAGAAATCCTTAGTCTTATATACGGGGAAGAATACCTCTGAAAGCTTAAGAGTTACCTCGATAGGTTCGATTACTCCAGTATTGAACGGCTGAAGATGGATATAGTCCTCTACGGGAATCTCGAAAGAGAAACTCTGAAAATCGGGCTTATTTTCGATACTGATATTCTTATAATCGACAGTTCCCAAAATAGAGCTAGTCCAGTCCATCCCTTGAGCTATTTTACCTATTTCCTCTCCGGAATAACCTGCAGCATACATAGCAGCGATAATGGCGCCCATTGATG
>JAKSLC010000069.1 GCA_024401415.1 Bacteroidales bacterium
CCTACATGAGCGAGACCCGTAGCACCTCCACCAGAGAGAACCAGACCGATTTTGGGTCTATGAGGAGGAATAGAATCCTGCTGTTGGGCTATGGCAAGAGAACTCATCGACAAGATGAGATATGAAAGAAATAATATGGTAAGCCTTTTGTTCATAAAAATAGGTACCCCTTTACTATAAACGTTTATCTGACGGTCAGGCGATCTTCTATCATGCGATTGTTATACTGCTGCAGGTATGCTCTGACGCGAGCCGTCATTCTTTCTTTCGTATCTGGATGAGAATCTGCCAGATTATTCTCCAACATAGGGTCATTGATAAGGTCAAACATGCCTGTGATAATCTTGCCGTCTTAATAAGACAAGGTATCGTTATTGAAATACTGGTAGACGCCATCCTTATAGTTGATAGCAAATCTATCTTTTTTAGGCGTAGTACGCAAATCTTTTCCGAAAGAGATGTAAGATTTATTTACTCCGATATACGACAATACAGTAGGTACAATATCAGCCTGTTGGGCTATGTCGTAATCATCCTTATGGGTGATATTCTTATCACCAGGAGCGAAGAAAATGATAGGTATAGCAAACGCCTCGGCATTATTCTTGTACTCAACGTGGTCTGGAATACTACTATGATCGGCAGTTATCACAAACAAAGTATTATTGTACCAAGGCTGATTTTTTGCCATGTCGAAGAAAGTACGAAGCGCATAATCTGAATAACCGATACACTGCTCTACAGGTAGCGGCCCTTGAGGAAAACGACCTTCAAACTCTTGGGGTACCTGGAATGGGTGATGGGAAGAGAGCGAGAACAAAGCAGTGCAGAAGGGTTCCTGCAACTTGCTTATTTCGTTGGCATAGAAAGGGAAGAACTTATGATCCCAGATACCCCACCAACCATCAAAATCGGCATCGTTATTATATTCGTCTTTGCCTAGATACCTATCGAAGCCTGCCATGTTAGAGAAGCTATTGAAGCCCATGCTGCCATTAGGTGCGCCATGGAAGAAAGCAGTCTGATATCCGTACTCCTTCAGTACAGAAGCTACGCTATTTATCTTATTGTTAGAATACTGGCTGACAACGTACGGAAGTGTCAGTGAAGGAATAGAAGCCAATACAGATGGCATAGCATCAATGGATTTACGTCCGTTGGCATAGGCCCTATGATATGCCACACCGACAGATACCAAAGAATCGATAAACGGGGTATAGCCATTATAATCGGCACCAAGACGTTCTTTGTTGAGAGACCCGATGAACTCGCGGCTGAAACTCTCGAGAATGAATATTACCACATTCTTTTTAGAGAATACGGCAGAGGAGTCGGCCTGATGAACAGGAGTGTATATCTTCTCAATCTCGTCCTCATTGAAATAATCGTAGTGCTCGAACCCCTTCTTGCCGATGGTACGGATGAAAGAGAAAGGAGTATTAAGCACAATAGCTGACTCTTCTGGTGAGGCGGTATATGCGGCAGCATTACTGATGGTAATAGGGCGTGTGCTATGACGGAAATCGCCTCGTATGCCGCCAACTGCGCATACAGCTACGATAGCTAGCACGACGACTCCAATGGCACCATAGAGCCATTTGTTTTTTACTGGAGTCTGCCTAGGCTTGACGAGCTTAGTGAGGTAGATGAAAACTGCAACCAGTATTATGAAGTAGAGCAACGCATACCAGTAGTCGAACATAAAACGCCACCATAACTTACCTAGATTATCTTCTCCGGCGAGAATGTCAAGAACGTTATATGTAGTGCGTTTCAGGATAAATCTATAGTAAATGAAATCGCACACATTAGAACCCAGTCCGACGATATTGAACGTGTAGAATATTCCATTCAGGGTTTTGTTTACTGCCGACTTGAACTTGGCTTTAAAACATAATATATAAGCGACCATCCATAATGCATTGAGGTATATGAGAGCGCAAGTATCAAACTTAACGCCACCTTGCATCATAAGCGGCCAATCTGCTAGCTGAGTGTTTGTGAATATATCCGTATTAAACAGATAGAAAGATACTCGCTCTACTGCATAGAGAAGCAGTAGAACAGCGAAACGATAAGGTATCAGCAGATATTCGTTAACCTCAAATTTCTTCATGATAAAGTATTTATTGTACTATATTAGATGTGCTACCTATGATCTGGTATTCTGGTATTGGTCCCCATAGGCGAGAGTCGGTCAGAATAGTTCGATCGTCATTAAGCACGAAATAGTAACTATATTTGAAAGTATACTCGTTGATTACAGCATCATTAGATAGTACTCTGCCATTCCTGTCTATAGAGATATTGGCGTCTTCGTACTTGTTTATCAGGCGAACCAGATAGGTTCTATTTTCTTTTGAGAATTGCAAAGTCTCGTTTTGCTTGGGGAGGTATACAGGGTGCATCTGCAGGCCATTGTTATTGGCTGTATATGGGAATATGCGCAGATCTGTACTGTTTTTATACAATACGCTATAAGTATAGCTTTGATATTTTTCAAAAGCCTCTTTTACGGGAAGAGTACACCGAGGGTCCTTAGAAGCAGAAGTGCGAAACGCCGAGTCTACCAATTCGTCAGTATACTGTCCTAATAAATGAACTATGCGCAGTGGGGTAGTACGGATAACGTGAAACGGGGCAGTAGCTGTAATTGCCTCGTATTCAGGAGAACCATTGATAAGAGAGCATCCGTCTACTATAGATATCTCATCGCCAGGAAGAGCCACTATGCGTAAGACAGTTTTTGCGCTGTCGCCGACAGATATTATGGCATTATTACCTCTGACAATATCACCAAGAGCGCAAGAGCGAGTCTGCTTGTCAATTACAGAGCCGTATTTGAGTTTATCTATGAAACAGATGCGGCTTTCTCCGGTATTGATAGATGTGTAGATGTCGATATCGCTAATGAACGCGGTGACGTATGCGCCTATGCCAATGCCTAGAGCAATACATATACCTATGCTGACGAGATACTTAATGCGAGCTGGCAGAATGTTGATAGCTCTTTGAACAGCAGTTATCTCACGACGATGAATCATGAGAAACACGATGAGCAGTATTATAGGAACAAGAAAATAGGCCTTTGCCCAAAGGGCAAGACCTATTAGAGGTAGTGATATACTGATTGTTTTTAGTATGTTCTTTTGTAATACTGACATCACAAGGATATTATTCTACCCATTTGAATAGACGGTCCCAGCGAATGCTATTGAAGAAGCTCTTATCAGGATCGAGAGAGAGCCATACTACAAGTGGTTTTCCTACCACATGGGCTTCTGGAACGAATCCCCAGTAACGAGAATCGGCGGACTTATGTCTATTATCGCCCATCATCCAATAGTAATCCATCTCAAAAGTATAAGATGTAGTCTCCTTACCGTCGATGAAAATCTTGCCATCTCTATTCATTTCAAGAGTATGATGTTCATAAGCTTCAATGATACGCTGATATAGCAAGATATTCTTAGAATCGAGATTTACAGTAGCGCCCTTCTGAGGAATCCAGATAGGACCATAATTGTCACGAGACCACTTGTAGTCGGACGAGAAAGGGAATATCTGGAAGTTATCAGAAGAAGAATGAGTATAGTCGTTCTTCTCGATGCTAGTTATCATTGGAAGTTGAGCTATCTGAGCTGCGATATCATCAGTAAGAGGAAGGGTATAGACAGGACCGAGGCTCGCCTCTGAGCGGTCGGCTTTGCTGATGCCGTAAGTCTCGAAGAACTTATCATTGAGAATTACACCATTAGTCTTGACCTGATATGTATGCTGAACGCCCTTAGGTTGATTCTGCTTTACGCTATTGATGTAAAGATCGTTATGGCGAAGCTCTAAAGTATCGCCAGGGAGACCAACGCAGCGCTTTACATAACAATCTCTCATATCGACAGGGCGAACGGCAATATCACTTAGAGGGTTAGCAGGATTATTGATCTGCTTACGACCCTGCTCCATCAGATAGTGGTTAAGTTCCCAGACAGAGCGGAAATCCTTGCCATTGAGAGATCCAGGATTGCGGGAAACATAATCAAAACCTGCACTAAGAATGATAGAGTAATAATCAGGATTATTCATCTTCACGCAAACAGTGTCACCTGCAGGGAAGTTGAACACGACTATATCATCACGTTGTACTTTGCCATTGCCAGCAAGGCGACGATAGTCCCACTTAGGCCACTCGACAAACGATTTGCAGTTAAGAACAGGCAAAGTATTCTGAGTCATAGGGAAAGCTAAAGGAGTAAAAGGCATACGAGGGCCATAAGCCACCTTACTAACGAACAATCTGTCGCCTACGAGAAGAGACTTTTCCAGAGACGAAGATGGAATCTGGTAGTTCTGGAACAAGAAAATGTTGAGGAAATAGATAGCCACAACAGCGAATATCAAAGCATCAAGCCATTCAGCCCAAGCGCCTCGTGAATTGCCGTTCTTATCACGCTTCCAAGCTCCCCATTTGATAAATTCAGTGATGAAGTAGTCGAATATCAGCGGATAACCAAGTAGAAGCCATAAATTGGAAGTCCAAATTATGAGCAGAGTCCAAATTACGGCGCAAATACCAAATTTGAGCCATTGATACCAAGCAACCTTGGAGAAATCTATATTAAATTTATTCTTCGTATTCATGCTTTACACTCGGGCTATACCCATTGTGGACCCTAAGAGGACCCGTAGTAAACTATAATAATAAATGATTAGAAGCCAAGTAAATCCTTCATCTCGAGGAATCCGCCCTTGTGGCTTACGGTATACTCAGCAGCGAGAACGGCACCAAAAGCAAGACCACGACGAGACTTAGCCGAGTGAGTTATTTCGATGAAGTCGTCTTCTGATTCGTAATGTATGGTATGGATACCAGGAACTTCGTATTGGCGGATAGAGGCTATTTGAATAGCTCCTGGACGCTGTTCAGGCGAGAGTACCCAATCGGTCTTACGCTTAAGGTTATTCAAGATACCCTGAGCGAGAGAAATTGCGGTACCACTTGGGGCGTCGAGTTTATGTATGTGGTGAGTCTCTGTCATGTTGACATCATAATCAGAGAATCCATCCATAAGGCGAGCGAGTTGACGGTTGATTTCAGCGAAGATATTAACACCAAGGCTATAGTTAGAAGAGTAGAAGAAAGTCTGAGGATTAGGCCCCACACAATAGCTCTTAATCTCGTCTAACTTCTCGAGCCAACCGGTAGTGCCGGCTACAACAGGCTTATTGCGCTTGAAGCACTCAAGGAAGTTGGCATACGCAGTCTTTGGTGTTGTGAATTCTATAGCGACGTCAGCCTTAGCGAAACCCTCGCCGTCGAACGTATCATCAGAATTATTAACGTCAATCTTGCATACAATCTCGTGTCCGCGTTGGATTGCTATCTGCTCTATGGCGCGACCCATCTTGCCATAACCTATGATTGCTATTTTCATATCTATATTCTATTGATTACTATGTGAATGAATTATCTGTGCAAAAGTAGTGATATTAGTGTTTGAAGCCAAACTTTCTGCGGTGTACTGTCTTTTCGATAGGTTTATGAACCTCTTTATTATTGGCGCGTTCATAGCCTATGGTAGTAACCTCGCCATGACCTGGGAAGACAAGTACATCGTAAGGGAGGTCGAACAGACACTCCTTTATAGACTGCACCATCTGCTCCTGATCTCCGCCAGGGAGTCTATATGTGCCCATAGAGAGACGCATGAGAGTATCGCCAGTGAAAATCTTGCTTTCCTTAGGGCAATAGAGAGCTATGGAGCCTGCTGAGTGACCAGGGGTATGCAGTACTATCAGCTCAGTATTACCAAAATGTATTTTATCTCCATGTTTCAGATGACAATCAATATCAGGCATCTCCATACCCTCCTCGTCAATGCCAAGAGCTAGAGCCTGATAATGGGCGATACCCATTAAATACTCGTCATCTACATGAGCCTCAGGCTTAATCCCCCATCTACGCATAGCAAAACCATTGCCACAGATATGATCCAAGTGGCAATGGGTAGTTATAAGTCGAGTAGGATGCAAGTTATGCCCCTCTATATACGACGCAAGTATGTACTGTTCGCTAGAGTTGTAACATCCACAATCAATGATTATACAATCCTTTGTCTCGTCTGAAACAACGTATGTATTTTCGTTATTGTGGTTAAAAGTGAGTCTTTTTACTTCTATCATTTCTCTGTTTCGTTATAAGCCCAAGGGTTGTCCTTGATGCCAGCAAGCTTGACGATAGCCTCGTGTGTACGTTTGCGCAGGTCGTCTATGATTGCATTCTTATCTTTAAGTTCCATATTTGGCAGGATAGGCTCGCCAACGTTGAGTGTGACGCAAGGATCCTTACCAAACCACTTAAGGAAGCCTGTACGCTCACGGAAAGAAACAGCCATAGGTACTATAGGCAAATTGTATCGCAATGCGAAAACAAAAGCACCTTTCTTGAAAGGGCGGATAGGAACGTAGTAGTCCCACCTTGCCTCTTCTGCAAAGAAATGAATCCATTCTTTGCGGGCGTGAACTTCGTCGAATGCTGCATAGAACTTGCGGAGTGCTGATACGCTGTCTGGAACAGGAATGCCGCCCATGGCTCTCATGTGTCGACCATCGGGACCGGCCAGCTGCTCACGCCAGATAGGGAACCAAAGTCTGCCCCAGCCGAGAGCATCCATTACTCCGGCAACATCCCAACGGTATGTATGGTTACATACAGTTAGACCACCATTCTTGAAAAGCTCTTTGTTTTTACGGATATTTTCATAGCCACGACCGCGGAATCCATAAAGGAGGAAGTGCAGCGGACGAATGATGTACCTAGCTCTTGCATAGTAAAGGAATACCCAGAACTTCTGTTTGAAGGAGTGATCAATGTATGGATAGTTTGCATCAAATGTAGGCATCTCTTTAGTGAAGTCGACGCCATTTACGTGTGCATGTGGGTTGGTAGAATCATAAACGTCGCCACGCTGAGGGATATAACGACCCTCTTCAACAACTAAGCGACTATACTCTTCTGGTTGTGATAGATTACTCATTGAAATATTCACTTCTAGTTTTTAGAAAGCAAATTTAGCTGTTTTTTCTTAGATAGACGCTATAATGAATGATGAAATTGAAATGATAGTATTAAATAAACAATGGCTATTTCGAATGTCGAAACAGCCATTGTTGTGACTAAATTTGTGTATTTATTATTTTTCAGTGCTTTGGGGTTGTGTATTTTAAATGTGAATAAAATATTATGGTCCAAATATAATATTTGTTTATGTATTATCGAACTTAGTTGTATGTTTTTTGTGTATCTTAGTGATATTATGATAAACAATATTCCACTAAAGGGACTACTACTGCTGTCCAGACGCCCATCAGGCCTATGGCCATACCTGCAATGGCTCCTTGTAATTGCCCTAGTTGCATGGCACGTGCGGTACCCACACCATGAGAGGCGGCTCCTAAAGCAAGACCCTGTGCCAAAGGAGAAGTAACACCTATAGTTTTTAGGAACCATGGTCCTACAATATTGCCAAATATGCCACATATAAATACTGTTATAGCAGTCAGAGGAGCAAGACCACCCATTCTCTCGGTGATACCCAAAGCTATAGGTATAGTAACCGATTTAGGTTCCATAGAAACCATGAGCAGGTGAGGGGTCCCCATCATATAGCATACGCCTACCACGCTGAGTACACCCACTATACTTCCAGCTGTTATGGCAAGCAAGATGCGACAAACATTTCCCTTCAAGTGTCCTATCTGTTTATGCAGTGCGTATCCTAAGGCTATAACAGAAGGAGATAAGAGCATTGATATTGCATGACTTCCCTTCTCATATGTAGGATAGTCTATATCCAATACTAATAATAGCGGAATTAATACTGTAATAGCGATAAGCAGTGGGTTTGTAAAAGGATATTTGAATCGACGATGTATCAGATTGCCAAGATAATAGGCTCCGATGGTAATTAGCAAAATAAAAGGCTCGCTATGCAGGATATTGATATCTTTCATTTCTTATCTCCTTTCTTGTTTCGTTCTACGATAAGACCTACTACAGCCATGACGATAAGAGTAGTAACGGTAATGTTAAGGACGATTGATATCCAATTTTCGGCTATCAGCTCGTATGCTGCCATCAACCCTATACCGGCAGGCAAAAACATTAACGTCATATTCTTGGTCAATAATGTGCAGACAGTAGCTACGCTATCCTCTTTGACCAGTTTTGTCTGTAAGGCGAGGAACATTACGACCATACCGAAAATATTGCCCGGAACAAATCCTCCAGTGAGGTATGAGAGAAATTCGCCTACGACTAAGAACGCTAAAATAATAAATATTCCCTTCATTTTTTCTTCTTTTTGACTGAGAAACCAAATTTGCCTATCTCTTTACCTAGTTCGTAATAATGTCCATGAGAGTAGCAAATAGGATTTGCTTTCTGTAAATCGAAACGGCCTGTTTCGTCAAGATACTTCTCGTCTGCTTGCACAGCTACAACTTCGGCGATAAACATATCGTGAGTACCCAGAGGAATGATCTGCTTAACTTTGCACTCTATGGATACTGGAGATTCTTTGATAGATGGAGCTTTAACTACGGAGCTGGCTTCTGGTGTTAGTTTCATCTCTTTGAACTTATCGAAATCTCGTCCTGACTTTACTCCGCACCAATCTGTAGCATAAGCCAACTCCTTAGTTGTCAGATTTACAACGAATTCTCCACTCTCCTTTATCAGTTTGTATGAATGACGTTGCGGTCTGATAGATATTGATATCATGGCTGGGTTAGAACAGATGGTTCCAGCCCAAGCTATCGTAATAATGTTTTTCTCTTCGCCATCGGCAGAGGCGCAAGAGACCATCACTGCAGGGAGAGGGTAGAGCTGGTTGCCTGGTCTCCATATTTGTTTAGCCATATCTATTTGCCAGTTATTTCTTTATTGAGTCCATATAAGTTGCCATATCGCTCTGCTTGCCGCAGATGTAAATATGGTCGTCCTTACCGAAGATGTACGAGTCAAAGTCGGATGTAAGAGCTGCCCAATGTCTGTTGGCCTCAAAACCGAGCATGCCGCCCACCTTATTCGTTATGCTATTGTTCTCTACCTGATGCTTAATAGCAATGAGAGACAAATTGTACTCGCGTTTCAGATTGATCTGTTCAACTTTCTGTCCTACATAATAGCTTGGTATTACAATCTCATATACTACTACGTCGTCAGTTATATTGTATGTGCTCACAATATTCTCCAGCATAAGATGGTATGCGATAGAGCGAGCTGCTGTCTCTTCGGGATTTACGATATTAGTAACACCCATACGTCGCAACACCATATCGTGAAGAGGAGATAGGGAACGCCCTATAATATTCTTTACTCCCATATTAAGCAGCAAAGCGGTAGTCTGGACAGATGCTGCCCAATCTTCGCCTATGGCAACAATGACGGCATCGGCCTCGGTTATTTGCTGACTGCGCATGGCGTTCTCGTCGGTTGAGTTAAGACAAACTGTATCGAAGTCAGTCTTGTGAGCCTCTACTTTTTCGAGGTTAGCATCTATGCCTAGAACATCATTGCCCATTGCGTTGAGAGTCTTGCCGAGAGAGACGCCAAAAGTGCCTAGACCGATAATTACATACATCATGGTTAAGTCCTCCTATATTGTTATTCCTTCAGTAGGGTTTATTACATTAGGGTGAGCTTTAGGTGTGATGAAACACATCATAAAAGCTAATAGACCGATACGGCCAATAAACATATTAAGTATAAGTACTATTTTCGATGCCGTGCACAAATCTGGTGTAACGCCAAGCGACAGACCTGTAGTTGTGAGGGCGGATATTACTTCGAACAATATTCTGTTAGGTTCCAGTTCTGGTTCAAAAGTTACCAGAAGGATATAGCTTATCAGTATTCCGATGAAGGATAAGGCTATAGTTGCCATAGCTTTCTGGACGCTCACTCTCGATACTCGTCGTCCGAATATCTGTATGTCGCTATGACCCAATACAACGCTTTTAAGGTTTAGCATGGCTAAAGCAAAAGTTGTTATCTTAACACCGCCGCCTGTAGAAAGAGGAGCGCCGCCAATCCACATGAAAGCAATTAGTATTGCTATGGTGGCAGGGGTTGTCATATTCAGATCGACGACAGCCATACCACAAGAGCGAGCATTGATAGACAAGAAGAACGACTGTGACACACGGTCCCAAAACGAACAATCATTCTGTGTCTGATTTAACTCAGTACCCATAAATACCAGTATACCGACCAATAGAAGTATGATGTGGGTCCAGAACATAATTCTACAGCTAGTGTCAATGAGTCGAGGTCTAAATATCTCTTTGTTTTTCTTGCGGAAAAGCTGAATGAACAACACTTTTATCTTGTGCTTGACCCAATCGATAGCGGAACTCTGAAGAGGAAATCCTGCGCTGCCAAACACTACCGTTAGTCCTAAAATCCACTGCACACCATGGCTTGTTACAAGAAAAGCATCGTTAAGCTCTGCAGGCATACAAGAGAAACCTGCATTGCAGAAAGCTATTATGGCGTGGAAGATAGAGTAGAATAATCTCTCGTTGTCGGCTATATCAGGCATATTGATGCCAATTTGCATATATAAGCTCCATGCTGATATTGCCTCAAGAGTTAACGTTACATACATAATACGCTTGAGGGTCGTGAAAATATCAGAAATGTTATTGGCTGAGACGAGGTCCTTGATGATAATACGATTCTGCATTGACGCCTTGCCGGTTACGGAAAGTGCGAAGAAAGAAGTAAACGACATTACACCCAATCCGCCGACCTGGACCAATACGAGCAGTATGACTTGTCCGAAGAACGATAACTGAGTAGGAACATCAATTACCGTCAAGCCTGTGATACAAGTAGCCGAAGTAGCTGTAAAGACAGCATCAATAAAAGATAAATCGCCTACATGAGCTTTAGGCATAAGGAAGAGTCCTGTGCCGATGAAAATTATAAGAGCAAAGCTACCTGCAAAAATCAACATAGGATTGAACCTACGAGTCAGTATAGCTAAACTTTGTCGAGATATCTCATACGACGAAATGATGATTGCGACAGCTGATATTACCCATTTATAGGATAGCCAAGTTTGCCAGTCTGGCATTATCTGTCCATCTTCAATATTATGACCGCCGGCGTAATAGAGATATCCCCATATAATAATGGCATATACTATTTCCGATATAGGAGTCTTATTGGGGTTGCGCCAGTATCCTAATAACTTGTAGAGCTGGATGGCTCCGAATGTAAATATTATCCAGCTATTAATAGAGATACAAACCTGGGCAATCTTGCTTGTGGTTTCAAATCCAATCTGCCAGATAATGTTACCGAAGCAAGCCAGAGCTGCTATGATACTTATAATGTTTACGAGATTGCCGCATAGGCCACCCCAACGGTGGAGAAACAGGTGAAAATGCAGTACGATGGCGTTCACAGCATTTTGGAGATACTGCTCATACAATATGCTCCATGTGTGACGTATGTCATCCATTGTGTTTTTTATCTGATTCTTCCACCTACGTATATCCATAATCACAAGATATCTGTTCCCGAATATCAGTGTTTATAGAGATAACATATTTATGATATCTCTGCAAGATCCTCTAAAAATGGATGAGGTAATCTTGTACTTCGAGGAAAGCTGTTTCCAATCTTATCATGTTGTCAATCAAGAAGTGTATCATGCCCGACCATTTCTCTCGGTCGTACATATCTCCCTCAGTCTTGACATATATTCTGATTACCGAGTCGCCGGCATCCTTTATGTAATTATCATCCCAAGTGAGCTGACCGCCAAATGTAGTTTCAAAGAGAGTTTTACAATTCTGCATTTTCTGCCAAAGCTCTGCCTTTTTTTCTTTGCCGGTGGGATTTATCTCCATAGCAACCATGGCGAATTCGCGGTTAACGTCGAAACGCAAATCTAAGCCGCGTATGCCTGTACGGTCGCCAATCCATTTGCGAGGCTTCCCGTTTTGGCCAGGTAGGCGTCTAGTTTTACTCTCTAACTTGTGCCAGAACTCATGGCGCATGTTTTGAGTCTCCTCTTTAGAATTCTTCTGTATGTTGATACTAAACTGTTGTTACTTCTGTTGTTTTAGAATACCAGAGTGAAGCCGTCGTAGACAGCTGTGGTATTCTCAAATATTGTCTGAGCTTCCTGCTCGAATATATCGGTCTCTCTATATCGGCTGGAATAATGTCCAAGAAGAAGCCGTCCGACGTGTGCTCTTTGTGCTATTGTGGCAGCTTGTTTAGCTGTACTATGATGAGTCTTTTTTGCTAAATCTTCATGGTCTTGTGCGAATGTAGACTCGTGGTACAATAGCGAAACATTGTCGATATACGGGATTATATCTGGCTTGTATGCTGTATCAGATATATAAGCATAACTCTTTGGCGGTGCAGGCTCCATTACTAAAGCCTCTCTAGGAACAACCTCACCTGTAGTAGGGTCGGTCCAAGGTTTACCAAGCTTAATGTTTACAATATCTAGAATTGTCAATCCATACTTGAATATCGCGTTTTTGCTTATTTTTGGTTCTTTGGGTTGTTCTCTGAATACGAATCCACATGTAGGTATACGATGTTTTAATGGGATGCTCTGAACAGATACCCCTTTTATGTTCAGCACAATTTGTGGAAGTTCGTAGTGTAGAGGGATGAAAGATATGTCGAAAGAGATATTGTCGCAGAAAAAGTCGACCTGCTTTTTAAGCATCTCTTCAAATTGAGGATCAGCTATGATGGTCAGCGGGGTAGTTCTGTTTAGCAGAGACATAGTAGAAATCAATCCGATAAGACCAAACACGTGATCGCCGTGGAGATGTGAGATACATACATAATCAATTCTCATGAAGTTGATATGCATGCGTCTCAATTGGAATTGAGTGCCTTCTGCGCAATCTATCAGGAATACTCTGCCACCGATGGTGAGCACTTGCGCTGAAGGCATTCTGTCTGAGATAGGCAGAGCCGAATTGCATCCGAGTATGGTCAATTCCATTGTAGAGAGTATAGTAAAAGTAGTAAAATTATGCGTTCAAACGGCTCTCTGCCTCCTCAATATCGCTTACGATAGTCAGTGGAGGGTCGAATCGTTGAATAGTGAGCATAGTCTCTACTGTGCTAGATAGGTTGCAAAGGATAAGTCGTCCGTTCTTACAAAGACGATGCGCTATCATAATGCTCGATAGACCTGCAGCATCACAGTATGTACAACCAGAGAGGTCAAGGATGAGGTTCTCAACATGCTTACCAGAAAGTATAACCAATTCGGCATTCAGCTGAGGTGTAGTATGTGAATCTAAGCGCTCGCTTGATATGCTTAGTATAGCATAACCCTCCTTTTGTGTCGTTTTAATATTCATCTTTGTGTTAAAGTGTAATTAGTATAGCTAGCGTGTACCCACTAAGCCGCCGCTAAGATAATATTTTTTTTCGGTCTATTGTAGGTTAAAGGTTACTTTTTTGAACTATCAGTAAATATCTTGTCTTATAGTATAAAAAGCCCCTATGGCCATTAGGTCTAGGGGCTCTACACAAGACAAAATATGACTAATCGTTACAATTTGAATCTTTATGAATGGAGTATATGGAGTAAGTTTTAGAAATTAATTTGATTGCCATTTATGCTTACAGACTCAAATGTTACGTTCTTGGCATTAGTAATCTTGTATGGTTCTTTTTCTACACCATTAAATTCGCAATTGACCATTCTAATGTTATCAACATTCGCGTCAGAGTCTTTAAGACCAACTATATATGCTCCATACTTGCTTTTCTGGCTCTTTACATTCTCCATATTAACGTTGAATACCATAGGAGGGAAACTTCTGTCGCATGGTTCATCTGGTTCATATTCAAGGTTGATCTTGAGTATAGCCTCTTGACATTCGCCGACTTCTACATTTCTTACCCAAATATTCTCGATGACACCACCACGACAGTTGCTGGTTTTAATACGTATTACTCGTTCTAGTTCAGGAGAATCCATAGTGCAGTTTTCAACCCAAAGGTTTCGGAATCCTCCACTTATCTCGCTGCCAACAACTACGCCACCGTGTCCGTTTTTCATTCGGCAATTGCGAACTATAACATTCTGGCTTGGAGTATTGTGAGATCTTCCATCGTAATTTCTGCCGCTCTTAATAGCAATGCAGTCATCGCCTGTGTCAAAGAAACAATCCTCAATAAGTACATTTTCACACGACTCAGGGTCGCAGCCGTCAGAATTAGGACCATGACTCTCTATCTTCACGCCTTTGACTGTTAGATCCTTTACGAACAAAGGATGTATAACCCAGAATGGTGAATTCTTTAGTGTTACACCTTGGATAAGAAAAT
>JAKSLC010000007.1 GCA_024401415.1 Bacteroidales bacterium
AAGACAAAGAGCGATGTGACAAGAATAAAAGCAGCACATCCGTTCATATTTATTGTGGTGCATATAGGCAATACTACTCGAGAGATACGAGGAGAAACTTTCAGACGTTCCTCTGCCGACTGCATGGTAACAGGCAGCGTGGCGGCAGACGACTTGGTGAAAAGAGCCATAAGCACAGCTGGCACCATTGCGCGGAGAACCTTGACAGGGTTCAGACCTCGTGCGATGAGGAACAGAGGCAAGACTATGAAGAACTGCACTGCATTACCTCCTATGATGACTGCCACATACTTTCCCAGAGACTCAATGGCTACGCCTGCAGAGACCTGCACCGAGAGCTGAGCAGCGAAAGCGACAATACCCAGAGGCAAGGTCCATATCAGACCACGGATAAGAGTGAAGATGACAGCCTGTATGCCAAGGAAGCCCTTGACTACTATACTCTTCTCCTCGGATTCAGGCATCTTGGCAAGTGCTATACCCACAGCAAAAGCTATTATGAGTACCGACAAGACATTACCCTCCAATATAGGACGAAGTATATTATTCGGCACTACTGAGATAAAATGCTCACTATAACTGAGAGAACCAATATTGTCTGGCACGTCGCTATTGCCTCTGCTTATCAATTCGGCAGGCAGATTACCCGGATCAATGATCACGTACAATGCCAAGCCTACGAGAGCGGCAAAGAATGTAGTGAGAAGCGTGTAGGTTATGGTATGGCGGAATACACGTCCTGTCTCCTTCTGGTTACCGAAAGATGCCAAGGTAGTGACTACAGCCAAAGCTACTGTAGGGACTGCCAATACCTGAAACAGGCGCACATACACCGTAGCTATGAAATCAGCGCCGTCATTTATCCAACCTATGTTGAGTAAACCAATAGCAGCACCCAATACGAGCGCTGCTATCCAAATGATTATTTGTTTCTTATCGTTCATTTAGCAAAGGTAGTGTTTTTGAGACAAACATGCTACTTGTGAGAAATTCTCCATTCGTGAGCGTAATCTATTACAGCGCGCAACTTGTCATAATCATTTGAAATCATATATCTTCTAATCCGTACTCGAAAAAGCAAAAAGCCCCCAGATTATCTCCAGGGGCTTGTTATTATTTATATCTCTCTTATCTCTATCTCACTATTACCTTCTTCCCGTTAATAATATTTATACCTCTCTGTGGCACACTCAACTTTCGTCCCATAATATCATATATTCCCTCTCGTCCTCTCTTTTCATCAACGCCTATCTGCTCAATAGCCGTAGGTTGACCTCCCTCATATTGCACTTTGTCAGAAGTCAATACAGTACCGTCTGGCATTACCACTTCGCAATAGTAATACATCTCTGTCTCCAGACCTGATGCCGTAACAGCACTCGATGTCTCTCCCTCGAGCAATGTAGCTGCTGCTCCAATAATCACATTGCTTATTGTCGCCTGATCGGAACCATCATTCTGAGATCCATCCTTCGAATAGACAAACTTCAATGTCGTATTCATATCCGACTCGAAGGTGTATTCAAATTTGCCGCTTGCGCTTCCGCTATATGATGAACCAATCTGGTTATTCCCAAGATATATCGTTAGATAGTCATATCCCGATTCGCTACTTACACTATAGTCAAATGTCAACTTATCCCCAGCCTTGGCTGTAATATCCATGCTTAGTGTAGACGAACTGCTGTGTACCCCATTATTGCCCGATGTCCACACACCTCCGCTCTTGCTCCAGACATAGCTGCCTGTGCTCTGCAGGTCGTTTGTAATATCCTTGGCGCCACCTTCTGATTCCGATACATACCACTTATACTCTACACCAGATACCATCTCACTCAAAGCTACAGATATATTATTTGCCGCAGGCTGTGTCTTGATGTAATATCTGTATGCAAACTTAGCTGTCAGATTCATATTTGCATCCACAGTTATTACGCGTGGATTGTCTGTGTTGCCATCGCTCCATCTTACGAATTCATAACCATCAGCTGCTATGGCCTCTATGGTGATTGTCGTTCCGGCTACGTATGTGCCGGCTCCAAGTACCATGCCATTGTCCGATGATGCTATGCTTATCGTATATGTCGAGCCTGCTGTGCCTGTATATTGCACTTTGTCTGAAGTCAATATAGTCCCGTCTGGCATTATTACTTCGCAATAGTAATACATTTCTGTCTCCAGACCTGACGCCGTCACGGCACTCGATGTTTCTCCATCGAGCAGCGTCGCAACATTTTCAATAATCACATTGCTTATTGTCGCTTGGTCGGAACCATTGTTGACAGATCCATCTTTCGAATAGACAAACTTCAATGTCGTATTCATATCGCTACTAAAGGTATAGTCAAACTTGCCACTTGCGCTTCCGCTATACGATGAGCCTATCTGCGAATTGCCTAGATATATCTTAAGCAAGTCACATCCCGATTCGCTACTTACACTATAGTCAAATGTCAACTTATCCCCAGCCTTAGCTGTGATATCCATGCTTAGTGTAGACGAACTGTTGTTGACCCCCTTATTGCCCGATGTCCACACACCACCGCTCTTGCTCCAAGCATAGCTGCCTGTGCTTTGCAGATCATTTGTAATATCCTTGACACCACCTTCTGTTTCTGATACATACCACTTATACTCTACGCCAGATACCATCTCACTCAATGCTACAGATATATTATTAGCTGCAGGCTGTGTCTTGATGTAATATCTGTATGCAAACTTAGCGGTCAGATTCACAGCCTCTGTTACTGTCATCGTGCGAGGATTCTGTTTGTTGCCGTCGCTCCATTCTACGAACAAATAGTTTTCCGCAGGTACAGCCTCCAATGTTGCCGTACTGTTCTTGTCATAGCCGTTCGACCCCTTCACTGTTCCCATGCCTGCGCACTCTGGGTCAACAGTGGCTGTCACCTTATATCTTGGCAATAGGTCATCCTCAATCCTGAACTCTTTCCACTGGTCTGCAGCCTCATAATCTGACTTTGTTCCCTCTGGCACATGTAGCGTGCACTCCAGTTTGTCTATGTCATCTAGCGCCTCTGTACCGACAGCCGCTGGTAGAATTGAATGTGACTTGAAGTCCCATAATGCCGTACAGTCCGAGAATGCCTCGGCACCAATGCTCTCTACGCTTATGCCGACCTCAAAATTGGCTAGGGCAATGTCTCCCGAGAACACATAGGTGCCAATAGTTTTCACACCATCTGAGAGATATACATCTTTCAAACTTTTGCAATTGTAAAATGCATAATCAGGTATAGTTGTAACGTTCAAGCTTGTCATTACCGTTTCAAGATTGTTGTTGCTACTGAAAGGTGAAAATTTACTCATTGAGTAAGTGACATTTCTGCCCATATATATATTCTTCACACTAGGGAATCTACAGGCAAGACTTATAGCTGTCTCGCTATCCTCAAATGTCAAGTCACCAATAGATGTACAATTATCAAATGCTCCCGAAGCTATGCTCGTTACATTTGCAGGAATTGTCAGCGAGGCAAGTTTACTGCAGTTTTCGAATGCATAACTTCCTATACTTGTCAATGCATCATTAAGTTCAACAGATGTCATACTCGAGCAATAACAAAAACAGCTATTGCCAACTGATGTTATCTTCTTGCCGAACTTAATATTCTCCACGCTCGAACAACCATAGAAGCAGCTGCCTCCTATGCTCGTTATCTTGTCTCCAAGTTTTATATTAGTAGCGCCGCCACAACCTTTGAACGCACTTCCTCCAATGGTTCCATTATTGGAAGCGGTAATAGCTGTAGCTGAAGTACAGCCACTGAACGCATAATCACCAATAGTTGTAACACTATTATCCACATCGATTGCTGTCGCGCTTGAATTATAGAAAGCGTATTTCTCTATCTCGCCCTCATTCTTGAGTACCAAATCCGACAATGCCTTGCATCCATACGCTGCATACATATTAACATTGTTCACCTTGAAGTCATATTGTATGCCTGTCGAGTTGGTGTATTTCACTGTCGGACCAATAGCGGAATTGACCGTTTCTGCCGCATAATCCACATCCACCATGTCACATGTTCTCTGGCTCATCGAGGTAGGAATATACTTCACTCCGTCTACCTCAAACATCGAACTGAGCAATGAATATACCTTGTGTGTGCCCGACACACCATAATACGAACCATTGTTTACCGTATAATAAACCTTGCAATTACTAAACGCACTAGAACCTATCGATAGCTTTGTATTAGTCAGGAAGAATGCCTTAGTTACGTTATAGAACGCCCTTTCGCCAATCGCCGTCACCCTGCTAGGAATCACCACACTGGTCAACCCACTGCAGCCATAGAACGCATAAGAGCCAATCGACGTCACACTGCTAGGAATCGTGACACTGGTCAACCCACTGCAGCCATAGAACGTATTATCGTCTATCGCCGTCACCCTGCTAGGAATCACCACACTGGTCAACCCACTGCAGCCTCTGAACGCCCCAGTGTATATCGCCGTCACACTGCTAGGAATCACGACACTGGTCAACCCACTGCAGCCTCTGAACGCCCCAGAGTTAATCGACGTCACACTGTACGTCTTCCCACTGTATGTCACACTCTCTGGAATAACAACAGCTCCGCTATACTCGTTCGAATAATAGCTATCCGAGCTGCCTCTATAACTCACGCTGACCGTCAGATCAGTCGATGACGTAATCACATAGTAGATCCCATCTACTTCAAAATCATGCGCCCAAGCAGATATACCTGCTAAAAGGGCTAACACAAGTGTTGTTAGTTTTTGTTTCATGCTGTATATTTTATTTATAGTAATTCTCACCACCCATATACACACAAAAAAGCGTGGAGTCATTCTCTGACTGTCCACGCTTTGAGGTCTTAGGAAACCTTTGTTATAGACAGATACAGAGAGACATCCACGCTGATAAGTATATATGTACTCCCACAGGCGTACCACGAGCCATAAGCCCATAGCACACCCTCAGGAGGTATATACCTTCCCGTGACGTCTATCTCTACCTCGTCGTTGATAACAAATTCTGAAAGTTCCTAAGTTTCAAAGCGTCAACCGACAGGCGATTTATAGCGCCATTCTTATGTATATCATATTTCCACACCCACACCGTCCCGTCGGACTATGCCCTCAGCGTGGAGATACGTCGCAATTCTACGAAAAACCTCTTTTTTGGTTGTGGCAAAATAAAATAATCTCATTGCGTAAAACATGTATACCATATTCAACACTCAGTATTGTACTACGCACCCCCAAACAAAAAAAGGCCAGCCCCAAGGCCAGCCTCTTTCTATCTGATTCATATCTTCTCTTACAAATCAACCTTTGGCATACTTGCCCAGCCTTTCTGTATATCTTCGTCTGTTGGGATATAGTCTCCCATCTCGCCGTCGTTATACTTCTGGTAAGCTACAAGGTCAAAGTAGCCTGTACCTGTCAAGCCGAAGAGTATCTTCTTCTTCTCGCCTGTCTGCTTGCACTTCAATGCCTCGTCAATAGCTACACGGATAGCATGCGAACTCTCTGGAGCAGGGAGCAAGCCCTCTACCCTGGCAAACATCGTAGCTGCCTCGAATACGCTTGTCTGCTCTACTGCTACTGCTTCCATCATGCCCTGGTCGTATAGCTCCGACAATGTAGGACACATTCCATGGAATCTCAGGCCACCGGCATGACTGGCTGATGGAATGAACCCGGAACCAAGGGTGTACATCTTTGCCAATGGGCAGATCTTTCCTGTATCGCAGAAGTCGTATGCGTATTTACCACGAGTAAAGCTTGGACAGGAGGCTGGCTCTACAGCAATAATCCTGTAGTCGTTCTCGCCACGTAACTTCTCTCGCATAAATGGAGCAATAAGTCCGCCAAGGTTTGAACCGCCACCAGCACAGCCGATAATCATATCTGGCTTGATACCGTATTTGTCAAGAGCAGCTTTTGCCTCAAGGCCTATCACACTCTGATGCAGCAATACCTGATTCAATACCGAGCCTAGTACATATCTGTACCCTTCTGTAGATGTGGCAACCTCTACTGCCTCTGAAATAGCACAGCCAAGTGAACCTGTAGTGCCTGGGAACTCTGCCAATATCTTACGGCCTATCTCTGTGGTATTTGATGGCGAAGGGGTAACTGTAGCGCCGTATGTTCTCATTACCTCTCTGCGGAATGGTTTCTGCTCGTATGAGCATTTTACCATGTATACCTTACAGTCCAAGCCAAGATATGCCGATGCCATAGAGAGCGCTGTACCCCACTGGCCAGCACCTGTCTCTGTCGTGACGCCCTTAAGGCCTTGCTTCTTTGCATAATAAGCCTGCGCAATAGCTGAATTGAGCTTATGGCTGCCTGATGTGTTGTTTCCCTCAAACTTATAATATATCTCTGCTGGGGTATCAAGATATTTCTCAAGACAGTAAGCACGAACCACTGGCGAAGGACGGTACATCTTGTAGAAATCTCTGATCTCTTTTGGTATGTCAATAAATGGAGTATTCTCGTCCAACTCTTGCTCTACAAGCTCTTTGCAGAATACAACGCTGAGCTCCTCTGCCGTCAATGGCTTCAATGTAGCTGGATTAAGTAGTGGTGCTGGCTTCTTCTTCATGTCAGCACGAAGATTATACCATTGGGTAGGAATCTCATCCTCCGACAGGTATATCTTGTAAGGTATCTCCTGACTCATGTTTTTATGACTATGTTATGTGTGTGAATATTAAGCGCAAATGTAACACTATTTTACAATTTCTGAATCGAGTATGATTCAGGAATTATTTACTATGACGTATGTCTTTATTGTGAGGTTGTATATACGTTATTCTTCAGCTCTTGAAAAGTCTTTTATTACGCTCTACAACAATGCTTTTATTCTTCTCTGTTTCCTTCCTTCACAGCATCTGCATGAACCTCCACAGCGACTTCCTCCATGGCTGCCATTCATGATCTCCTGCAAAACTTTCGAAAACAACTTCTAGTCCGTTGTCTTTCATCTGTTTGACTACTCGCTTGTTGTGCTCTATTCTCATGTCTTGCTCGCCGCAGGTTATCAGTAGCACTTTTAGCTTGTCGTTATATTCTTTCGAGTTGCTTAGTAGTCCTGGTACTTCTTTGTCTATATCCATGCTGGCAGCGCCGTTTATTCCGCCAAACATTCCTGTGCTGAATATCCCGACGGCACTGAAGGTGTCTAGGCTCCTGAGTCCTATGTAGAAGCTTTGCCCTCCTCCCATGGATAGCCCACACATCGACCTGTGTTCTCTGTCTGCTAATGTCCTGAATTTCTTATCGATAAATGGTATTACATTATCTATTAGTTCTGACCTGAATGGTAGCATGCCTTCCCATTTGTAGCCGCCCATTCCAGCTGTAACGTTGCTGTTGGTACTGACTACTATGGTCTCTTTGCATTTGCCTTCCGCTATCAGGTTGTCTAGTATTATGTCGGTCTTGCCTTGCTGCATCCACCCTCTGTGGTCTTCGCCTCCGCCGTGTTGTATGTATAGCACTGGATAGCGCTTGTCGGGATTGGTGTCGTATGATGCCGGGGTATAGACGCATAGCTCTCGCCAACTTTGGGTGACTTGGGAGTAGTATCTTACTGTGCTCACTTTTCCATGTGGAACGTCTTTTATCTCTAGGTAGTCAACACCTTTCTCTGGTATCTCTACGGCGCTCATCTGTCTGCCGCAGCCGTAGTATGTTTCACTGGCTGGATCTGATACTGATACTCCGTCTACTATCAGTGCATAATAGTGGAAGCCTGGTACTTGTGGCGCGCACTGACCGCTCCATACTCCGTTGTCGTCTCTCTGCATGTCGTATTTCTTCCCGCAGATGTCTACTTGTACTCTCTGTGCCTCTGGCGCTCTCAGCCTGAAGATGATGCTGCCATCTGGCATCAATCGTGGATAGGAGTGCTTGTTTATGTTGGTCTCCATAGCTACACTGCCTTCTGGCATCGTTTCACGTGGAGGCATCATCGATTGCCCTTTGGCTTCAATACTCATAACCGCGCAGAGCATCATCAGCCCCGCCATGCTTCGTGTCAACTTGCTCATAATTATCTGATATTGTATAACTACAAATATAATGATTCCTCTCTTTCTGTATCTCTGCCTTGACAATAATTAGTCTCTTTGCTAGCCAATTGTTTTATGCACTTTCTCTTCTCCATACTCCGCGTATCATCATTTTCATTTCTCTACTCTCCCTCTATATAACTCCGTTCAAATGGTTAATAATTAGTTGTTTAACCTATCCCTCACGCCGCCAGCCTCATCAGCTCTTCTCTATACTCTTCCACACTGTCAAACCTCACCCAGAAGAATATATTGCCTTCCCTGAATATCCTCATGTCTTCTGCCGTGGCGTAGGCTCCGTTGCTCATCTGTCTCGGTATTCGGTCTGTCCCTCTGCCCTCGTCTCTCAGATGCTGTAGCCCCGACTGCCCGTAGCTCTTTCTCCCGGTCGCCTCTCTGCTCACTACTTCTCTCAACTCTTCTCCATGTTCTCTCAGCATCTTGTAGTAAAAGGATACAGCGCCTCTGTACGCTCCGCGTTTCTTGTGCTTTCGGGCATATCTCTCCCAATGTCTGACCCTGTTCCAAGACTTCATATCATCTTGCGCAAGCTTCTGTGCGTCAGCAAACATGTCACGCAATGCACGTTGCTTTTTCGAAACGTCCATCGCTATAAGTTTATATCTCTTTCCTGGATAGCGCTTAATGAAAATACTCCGCCCACTTATCCGGGCGTCCGAGCTGGCTCTGCTCTTCCTCCGCGCCAATGTCACCATCTTATATCTAATCTCGAGTGATCCCATATCATATCTGTTTAATGTTAACGCCACGTTATACGCCTCTCGACCCCAAATGTTACGTCCCAAGTAAAAAAATTACGAGTAACAAGGGTGTACCCTTATACTAGCCCGAGACTAGATCGGACGCTGCCTATACGCTGCCCATACGCAGAATTGATGTTGCCTATATGCAGCCTGTGCCCTTTTCAAAATAAACACGCCCTCTCCTGATTTGGAAAGGGCGTGTTTATATTTACTGTCATTCTCTCTATTGGGAACGGCTTCTGTGTACTAGAAGTATTTCACTTCTGTCTCTTTGCCTAGTCTCAATGTCTCCATACGACTGAGCGAACTGTTTGCTAGACTTGATGCTCCAATGCGGAACAACTCTGCCTTCATCTGCTCTTTGCCTAGTAAGGTCTCTACTATCAGGTAGAAGAGTGTAGCATCAAATGCTGTACGGATACCGCCTGCTGGCTTGAAGCCTACGTTTCTGCCGCTCTTCTCACGATATGCTTTTATAGCGGAACACATTACGTACGCAGCTGTCTGCATATCACCTTGTTGCTCCTTGCCAGTTGAAGTTTTAATGAAGTCTGCTCCTGCTTCCATCGCAGCGACTGACGCATACCAGATTGTCTCTATATTTGTCAATACGCCTGTCTCAAGTATTACCTTCAAATGGTTGTTTGGCAATACTGCCTTGACCGACTTCACTTCATCAAATACTTGCTCTACATTGCCGCCTAGCATCTCCCCGACTGGGATAACAATGTCTACTTCTGTAGCGCCTGCCTCAACAGCCATCTTGGACTCTAGCACTTTGATCTCTTTGAATGTCTGCGACGATGGGAAACCGCCTGCTACAACGGCTTTGTTCACACCTGCTACCTTAAGTGTGCTCTTGTATATCTCGGAGAAGTTTGGATAAACGCAGATTCCTCCGACGTTGGTATACATTGGATAGTCTTTCGCAAACTGATTTACCTTCTCTACAAAGGCTGTGACGCTCTTCTTGGAGTCTGTCTGCTTCAATGTAGTAAGATCAATACACGAAAATATCGTCTGCTGTACAGCAGCATTGTTATAATACTCTTGCTGCTTCGCCTTTAACCCAGCAACAAATTCATCAACCTCTTTCTGGCTGATTGTCAGCGGATACTTCGCCTTTAACTCATCTAATAGTGACATATTGTTTATTGTTATTTGTATTCTATTTTACCACTCTCTTTGCTTCCTCATCACGTCATCATTCTCCCCCATCACTTTGTCTCTTTCTCTCCCCTACTCTTCACCTCTTAGCCCCATAGTCTCTTTATCCCTTTATCTCTTTATCTCTTTGTCCCTTCGTCTCTTTGTCCCTTCGTCTCTTTGTCCCTTAGTCTCTTAGTCCCTTAGTCCCTTTGTCTCTTCGTCCCTTAGTCTCTTTGTCCCTTAGTCCCTTTGTCTCTTTGTCCCCTCATTCCCTCGCTTTCGTGTCCATAGTAATAGTCACTGGACCATCATTTATCAATGATACCGCCATATCTGCTCCAAATCGCCCTGTAGGTACTGGCTTGCCTATACGCTCTGACAGTTTCTTAACAAATAACTCGTACAGGGGTTCTGCCGTAATGGGTTTAGCACTCCTTATAAAGGATGGACGGTTGCCTTTCTTGGTTTGCGCGTATAGGGTGAATTGGCTGACTACCAGTATGTCGCCTCCTACATCCTCAAGTGATAGGTTCATTAGTCCTTCTGCATCAGAGAAGATCCTCATTTGTACTATTTTCCCAACCAGCCACTCTATATCTTCGTCTCCTTCTCCTTCTTCCACAGCAAATAGTACCAGCAGTCCTTTGCCGATCTGCCCTACTGTCTCTCCTTCTATGGATACTGACGCCTCTTTGACTCTTTGTATTACTACACGCATATTTTATTTATTACCAATATTGTTATAAACTCCAAATCAATAGAATTTCCATAATTATTTGCATGTCACAAAATTACTACTAACTTTGAATATTTAATCTACTATTGTACTACTAAGAAGTAAAAAAGTAAATGAAAGAATACAATCCTAGACTTAATCGTCCCCTTACGACTGCCGAAATCGATTACGTTGTAAGTCATATCAAAATGATGGTCGAAACTACGTTCGATTGGGATAGCGCGTTTTTATACTCTCCGGAGTTGCCGGAAAATGCAACTGGAAAGTTGTTTGTCCCTAGCTCGGCTGAGGGGTGGACTAGCGGTTTGTCTATAAACGATATTCCTGTCTTGTTCCCTTGCTCTCCTAGCGGTGAGATATATCATGTACTGGGTTCTAATATCGTTTTTAATCACGATTACATTAAGTCTATTTTCTACCTTTTATCTGCTTACCAGGAGATTGATCCTAACGCTCAACGCGATAAGTATAATCGTTTTACTTTCAAGGGTAGTATACAGGAACAGCTTAATATAATCCACACTCCCGTAGTAAATTATTATATCGAGTGGATGGTTAAGGGTATCGAGCAGTGGTGCTCTCTGAATAGAGTGATGTTTAAACGCGTTACTGTTTTCAAAAGCCCTGTACTGCACATCACTCATAATGTACGTAAGGTTAATTATTTCAGTAAAGAGAATATAATACAATCATGGTTACAAGTGCTGGGTATTAAGCCTTTGGACATGCCACGTAAAGTTAAACTTAAGGCCGCCGTTTACGCCACTAAGCACGCCATGAAGCTAGATATTATTGATAATCCTTGGTGGACTTTCGAGGCTTTGATGAATATCGAACAGCAGTTCGGCTTCTCTTCTTCTTGGTTCTTCCTCACCAGTAGCAACGATTCTAATGATATGGGTGATATCGATATTAATGACGACGATATTCGCCATATAATGCTCAAGTTGGGATCTAAGGGTAATGATATAGGCGCTTTATTGCCTAAGATGAGTGTTTCACATGAAAGCATATCTCATGCTATATCTTCTCTCCAGAATAGCTATAGCGAGAGTTTACCTTATTCGCGTATAAATCTGCATGGACTGGAAACGCCTGAAAAATTACACAATCTTGAGTCTGCTAATATTATGGTGGATTGCAGCGTACATTTCACAGATTGTAATGGCTTCAGAAATTCATATTGCTTGCCTTTCTATCCTTTCGATCACGAGAATCAAAAGGTAATGGGAATACTTGAAATTCCACTTACGACAAATGCTTCTAACTTCTTGAAGGACAAGGTAGATGATGATATAATATTTGAGCACGCCGAGAAGGTACTCGAAGAGATTCGTAAGTTCAATGGCGTATGGAGCATGCAATGGTCTAACGCCGATTTCGACTCATATAAGTTCCCTAATTCGTTTAAGCTGTACGGGGATATATTACGTTACGCTTCTCAGTACCAGACTACTTCCGCTACAACTACTGATGTAGTCCGTAGAATAATATCAATAAGCGAGAAATTATTCTAGTTGTTGATTATTATCTATATATTCAAATAGAATATTCGATTTATTCTTTCCTATAAGCGCCGCGATTTCTTCTCGTGGCGCTTTCGCTATATTTGATAGTGTCTTATATTTATCAAGTAGCTGTTGTTTGGTCTTTGGTCCTATGCCTTTTATTCCATCTATTTCCGACTGCGTCATGGCATTCGAACGTTTATCTCTGTGGAATGTTATCGCAAATCTATGTACCTCTTCTTGAATTCTAGAGAAGAATGAGAATATCTCGTCATGCGCAGGAATATCAACTTCTAGTGGAGGAAAACCAACTAATACCTTGTGTGTCTTATGTTTAGCGTTCTTCGCAAGTCCCACTAATTCTACCTTATCATCAATATTCAACTCTCTTAGTACCTCATATATTATCTTCATCTGTCCTTCTCCACCATCGGCTATTACCATGTTCGGTAATGGTTGCTCTTCTCGTAAAAGACGACTGTATCTACGGTATACTACTTCTCGCATCGATGCATAGTCATCTGGTCCCTCAACTGTCTTGATATTAAATTTACGATAGTCGCTCTTCGATGGTCTTGCATTCTTAAATACTACACAAGAGGCTACAGGAAATGATCCTTGAATGTTTGAGTTATCAAAGCACTCTATATGTTCTGGTATAGTAGATAACGATAATTTCTGCTGAACCATCTGAAGTAATGTATTCTCTCGCGAATCTCTATTGCGTATCGAGTTATGTTTTATCTGGTCGTATAGCGCAGCAAAGGCATTTTTCTTACTCAGTTCTAATAGCTTCAATTTCTCTCCAGCTTGTGGTATCGTAAATGTATACTGAGAGAAATCTTCATCAGGTATGATATTTACAACTATTTCTTTGCACACATTCTGCGATTGTTCTAAGATCATCTGAAATGCATGCGACATAATCTCTTCTGGTGTCTGGTCGTATGGTCGTGAGTATGTATAGGTGAATGAGTGTAGAAGTCTACCCTCTTCTATATGCATATGGTTGACAAACACGTTGGATGATGATTTCTCATCAATTAATGCAAGGACTTCTACTGATGCTTTCGATACCGATGCTACTATGGATTTGGATTGGTATTGCTGTAGAGTATCAATCTTGTCTTTTAGTGCAGCTGCTGCTTCAAAGTTAAGGTTCATCGCCTCTTCTTGCATCTTCTCTTTTATCGAGTTAATTACATCAGAGAATTTCCCTTGAAGTATCGTGTGTACTTTGGAAACGTATGAACTGTACTCTTCCTGCGATATCTTACCAACACATGGTGCACAGCATGATTTGATATGGTATTTCAAACAGACATCGTATTTACCGGTTTTGATGGTATTGTCTGTTAGCGAAAGTGCACAACTGCGTAATGGAAAGAGATTATTTATAAGATCTAAGAGATAGTATACTTGCTTTACAGATGGGTAAGGACCATAGTATTTTCCTCCATCAGCTACCTTGTTGCGTGTGTGGAACACCCTGGGGTATTGGTCTCCCGTAACTTTTATCCATGGATATGTCTTCCCATCTTTCAATAGAATATTGTATCGGGGTTGATATCGTTTGATCAGGTTGTTCTCTAGCAAGAATGCATCATGCTCACTTTGTACCACAATAAATTTTATATCCGTAATCTTCGATACAAGTACAATAGTCTTACCGTATTTCTGCTCTTTCAAAAAGTATGAAGAGACTCTTCTTTTCAAGTTCTTCGCTTTGCCAATGTATATAATCTTATCGTCAACATCAAAGTACTGGTACACTCCAGGCTGTTCTGGTAGTACTTTCAGTATCTCATGTAGGTATGCTAAACGCTCAGCATTAGAATTGTGTTTCATCTCCTGAGTATATGAATCTTTTGTCTACTCTATTATCTTTTATACTCAAATATACGACTCTCCAATATTTTTACAAAACTATGGAAAACAAAAATCTCAGATACCGCATAACACAGTATCTGAGATCTATATTTATCAATAATCAAGTCTTACTCTGCAATAAACAAATCTACAAAGTCTAATTTGTCTACATCAAATAATCCTCTGTCTCCTATCTTTAAGGATGGAATAACTAAAAGCGACATAAAGGATGAAGTCATGAATGGCGACTTAAGCTTAACTCCTAATTCTTCTTTTATCATACCTTGTATCTTTGAATATCTAGCAGCAACTTCTTCATACTTGGAATTAGTCATCAATCCAGCAATAGGTAGTTGCATCGACTCTATCTCTTCCCCATTAACAACACATAATCCTCCCCTATTTGAAAATATAGTGTTAGCACAATCTTTAATAGCCCAATCATCAGAACCTACTATAACTACATTGTGAGAGTCATGAGCAATAGAACTTCCATACGCTCCGCGTATATTACTCATTCCAGTTCCTCTGATGAAACCTACTGACGGTTCAGCGAATGGATCATACCTGTTTATAACAACTATCTTTATTATATCTTCATCAGGTGCTGCTTCTATAAAACGACCTTTATCACTAACCTCCCATATATATTGTGATGTTATCAGCTCCCCATCTTTTATATCTATAATTCTAACTTTATCCGACTGCTTTTCAACGACAAAGTCTATAACTTCAAATTGACGTGTCTCAAATTGGTTTACCTCTTTTACATGCATAGCCGTTTTTGTATCTGTACACTCAACACCATCAACTATACATTTATGTACATTGTACGTTTTAATATCATCTATCACTAAGAAGTCTGCCTTGTCTCCAACCTTCAACTCACCTATTCCAAGATTATAATGTTTATTTGGCGTAAGCAATAATGGTTTATACAGATCAAATATCGAGACTCCACGAGATAATGAATAATGAACAAAGCGACTAATATGTCCTCTCTCTAAAACATCATCAGGATGAGAATCATCAGTACAAAACATTATATCGTCTATATGCGATTCAAGTAAAGGAAATAACGAATCAAGATTACGAGCTGCACTACCCTCTCGTATCAAGACTTTCATTCCCTTTTCTATTTTCTCTACAGCTTCATTATATGTAAAGCATTCATGATCTGTTGAGATTCCAGCACACACATATTTTTCTAAATCTATTCCACTCAATCCTGGTACATGTCCATCAATAGGTAAAGAGTAACTCTTTGCCGCATCAATAAGAGACATAACATTTGGGTCATTAGATACAACACCAGGATAATTCATCATCTCACCTATAGCGACCACTTTATCATGATACTTATCTAATGTAGTTTTATCAACTATTGCTCCATTTGTCTCAAACAGCGTGGCTGGAACACAAGATGGAAGTGCAAAGAATAAATGAATACAAGATTCTTTAGCAGACTCCATCATATAATCAATTCCTTCATCACCACATACATTTGTTATCTCGTGCGGATCACATACTGCTCCTATCGTACCATACTTAGAAACCATTCTTGAAAATTCATACGGACTAAGCATACTACTCTCAATATGCACATGGGAATCTATAAACCCAGGTACTATCCATTCCAGAGAATCATTACAAACATCTGACAACTTATTGACGGAAATAATTCTGTCATCATATATCACCTCCGCCATATAAACCTGACGAGAATGAATATCTAAAAAGTTTGCCTTTATACTCTTGTTCGACATCTCAAGAAATGGTAAAATGTTTCACGTGAAACAAAATTGAATAACAAATAACGACTAACCCTGAATGAGCATAACAAGAATGTCAATATCAGAAGTAGAAACACCAGAGATATTACGGGCCTGGCCAATGGTAGAAGGCTTGTAACGATTCAATTTCTCTCGAGCTTCATAACTTAAACTGGTAAACTGAGAGTAATCGGAAAAACGGGATGGCGATAGAGAATTAAAAGCAGTTGCTTTATCAGCCAACTCCCTCTCTCTCGCTATATAACCACTATACTTACAAAGAATTTCTACCTCTTGTAATACTGACTTCTTTGTAACTGAAGACTCCAGACGTAAAGAGTCAAACATCTTTTGAAAAAGAGGTAAGAATAACTCTAAATGAACCTCTGGGCGTGAAAGTAAATCAGATATGGATTTGGATTCAGAAATTAATGATGAACCTATACTAGAAAGATACGGATTAAGAATTTCTGACTTGAATTTCTTGTTAGAAATAAAGTCAAGAAGTTTTTCTATCGAAACTGATTTTGAAGAAAAAGAATTAGATTGATCCTTGTCAAGAAGACCAATAGCAACACCTATCTGCGATAAACGAAGATCTGCGTTATCTTGTCTTAATAATATACGATACTCAGCACGAGATGTGAACATTCTGTATGGTTCATCAACTCCTTTCGTTACTAAATCATCTATAAGCACTCCAATATAAGAAGAATCTCTAGTAAGAATAAGAGGACTTGAATCTTGACAATATTTTGCAGCATTAATACCAGCTATCAAACCCTGACCAGCTGCTTCTTCATATCCTGTTGTACCATTAATCTGGCCAGCAAGAAATAAACCATGTAATATCTTCGATTCTAATGAAGAGTTAAGCTGAGTAGGATCAAAAAAGTCATACTCAATAGCATACCCAGGTCTAGTAATATTGGCATTTTCTAATCCTGGAATATGTTTTAAGGCTTCAATCTGAGTCTCTAATGGTAAGGACGTGCTAAAACCGTTTAGGTAATACTCGTTATTTGTATTAGACTCTGGCTCAAGAAATAGCTGGTGCTGATCTTTATCAGCAAAATTAACAAGCTTAGTCTCTATACTAGGACAATATCTTGGACCAATAGACTTAATTGTACCATTATAAAGAGGAGAATCTTTGAAGCTGGATTTTAATATATCATGTACAGTTTTATTTGTATAGGTAATAAAATTATCTCTTTGAGGCTGAACAGATAATTCAATATCTCTATAAGAAAACTGCTGAATGAAATCGGAATCAGTAGGCTGCTTCTCAAGAATATCAAAATTGATAGAGTTTCCATCTATACGCACAGGTGTACCAGTCTTCATGCGGTTAACATTGAAGCCTAACTCTCGCATCTGATCTGAAAGAATGTATGATGCCTCATCAGCCATACGTCCTCCTCTTAACTGTACCCTTCCTATGTGCATCAAGCCATTTAAGAAAGTACCATTAGTTAAAACAACAGATTTAGCAGAGAAACTTAAACCAAGTTTTGTCTTAACTCCAGTAACTCTGTCATGAGATACTACTAACTCAGTAACTGAATCTTGCCATAAGTGTAATTTCTCAATTTTATCTAGCTGCTTTCGCCACTCTAAAGAAAAAACTACTTTGTCACACTGACTGCGAGGCGACCACATGGCTGGTCCTTTACTTCTGTTAAGCATCTTAAAGTGTATAGATGACTTATCAGTAATTACACCCATATATCCACCAAGAGCATCAATCTCTCTAACAATTTGACCTTTAGCTATTCCACCAACAGCAGGATTACACGACATCTGAGCAATCTTAGTCAAATCCATAGTAATAAAAAGGGTGTTACAGCCAAGGTTGGCAGCCGCAGAAGCAGCTTCACATCCCGCATGACCAGCTCCTACAACTATGACGTCGTAATTGAACAACATATTCTATTTAACTTGAGACAACATTTCTTCAAGAAGAGATAAAGCTTTATCTTCTGCAGCTCTCATCTTCTTCTCATCTTTTGGAGATTTGTCTTTTAAACCACATAAGTGTAATACTCCATGTATAACAACTCTATGAAGCTCGTTTATATACGTGGAATTGAATAATTCAGCATTTGACTTAACAGTATCAACTGAGATAAACATATCTCCTGAGCAGACGTTCGACTCAACGTAATCAAAGGTGATAATGTCAGTAAAGTAATCATGCTGCAAATATTGACGATTAACTTCTAAAATCATATCATCATTGCAGAAAATATAAGAAAGGTCGCCAAGTACTAGTCCATAGCTTTTGGCAACCTCTTTTATCCAATTCTTTATGATTCTACGATTCTTTAGTCTCGACTTTGCGTTGTCTTCGTTAAAGATTATCATTTGTATTCAAAAGGAATTTTAATCTTACTGTTCTTCCATTATCTGAAAACTCCATCTCATCTGATAAATTCTTCATAAGGAATAGTCCACGACCTGAGAACTTTTCAATATTCTCAAGCTCAGTAGGATCCGGAATGGCACTTGGGTCAAAACCATCTCCATGGTCAGATATTATATATTCAACAAAATCTGTCTCAATAATGTAAGAAATATTTACAACCTTAGAAGCATCAGATTTATTACCATGAACAATAGCATTATTGACCGCCTCTACTACAGCCAACAAAAGCTTACCATAGACATCATCGTCAAACTTAAACATTGCCGACTGATTGTCTATAAGTGTCTCTACCTCAGCAATATTAACAATATCTGAGGTAATGGTCAAGCTATTTTCTACGTGAATATTTGCCATTTTAAAACTAAAACTCAAATACTAGTACGATGGAGATTTCAAAAAGTTTCGCGTAAAAGTACAAAAATTTCGATAAATTATTACTTTGATGACAACCATTCTTCAGGATTTTGTTTCGTATCACCTATCCATAGCTCAAAATGAAGAATACGAGAATTTAATCCGCTTCCAGTATATACTTTTCCTAACTCAGTAGAAATAGTAACTTTATCATCTTTTTTTACAGATACTTCTGAAATATTACTATAAACTGATAATGATTTACCATGTCGCACTATAATTGATGCATTATTTCCAGGTATAACAATAACTCGAGATACTACACCTTCAGCAATAGGTTTGACAGACGTAGATTTTAATAAATTAATATCAACACCATTGTTATTAACCGTTACTGAAGGATATAGAGGATGCTCATGCTGACCAAATGAACTAACAACCACAAAATCAGAAGCAGGCCAATTAAGTTTACCTTTATTATTCTCAATATCAGGACCTAAGCTTTTGTTTTTGTTTGCAAGAGCTAGTTTCTTTTCTTCTTCAATTAATTGAAGAATACGGTTCTCTAATTCTTGAGATTGCTTGAAATATTGGGCTACTTGCTGCTTAACTAAAGCCTGGTTTTGCAAGATATTTGAGACTAGTTTATTACGTCTGTTATGCTCATTTTGAAGTTTTTCGTTCTCATCTTCAAGCGACGATAATAGAGTATTTAATTGCTTTCTTTTAGACGAAATATTCTCTTTTAAAGCAATATATTTTGAATGCTCTTGCTGAATTGTATTAAAATGGTCTTTATGATAGTCTTTATATCGTCTCATAAAGAGTAAACGCCTATATGACTCATTAAAAGTATTAGCCGAAAGAAGATATATAAGTATATTTGTATTAAGAGAAGAGTATTGATAATTACGTATCAGTTTAGCGTACTCATCCTTAGATTTATTAAGGGATAATTCAAGTGAATCAAGCTGGTTTGATAAAATATTGAGTTGAGTATTATAAGAAGATAACTCATTTTTATAGATGGTTACTAATCTATTATGTTTAACTATTTTTTGGTCAATGAGAGCTATCTGTGAAAGATGAGTATCTTTCATTTTACTATACTCTTCAAGTTTCTGATTACCGGACTCAATTTCGTTCAAAAGACGCTGTTTTTCGTCTCTTAAAGACTCAATGGTTTGAGAGTAAAGGACAACAGAATAGAAGGAAAAAATGATAGCTATAAGGTACCTCATTACTTATTCAATTTAATGGAATTAGTAGTAATATTTACAGAACCATTTATCGATTCACTAGATAATATAACCCTCAACTGAGATGGTAAGGAATGAGAATCAACTATTTTATAATCGGTAGTAAATATTTCTCCAGAAAATGACTTAGAAGCTAAAGAAATTTGACTAATACGATATAATGGATCTACTTGAAAGGAAATATTCGTACTAAAAGGACCACTATATTCTAAATGATATCTATTATCACTTATATATAAGGATTTTAGCCTGAAGAACTTTAATAGGTTCATAGGCATTACGCCATAGATAATAGAGTTAACTACAGGTAAATAATAAGAAGAAACAGATTTATTGATATCAAGATTAATTATTGAAGATGTAACTTCAACATGATTATTATCAAGAGACAGATTGCCTACAGATATAGGCGGAAATGGTAATGAAACAGTAGCTTTAATGGAACTGTTGGTCTCAATATTAAGTCTACCGTTCAACTTATGAGATGAACCAGCTAGAGATATGTCAAATCTAGCTTTAGGAAGATTATAAGTATGAATTGTTGATAAACGTGTTTTATAAATACTGTCAAGCTTTGCAAGAAGCACAGAACGAGATGAAGATAGTTGAGAACCATCTCTAACCTCTATTTTCGATGAAGAACAAGAATAAAGAGTTAATAATAAAATTATATATAGAAGAATATTAATTTTCATCTGTCAAAAACTCTTTGAGATAATCTTTTTTACTATCTAACTCAATAGCTTTACGAAACTGAATAACCGAATTTTCAGTATCTCCTACAGCCTTCAAGATAAACCCATAATGTTCATATAACTCAGATGAAGGAGAAGTAGAATAATTGAAAGCAGCCTCAATCATTATTTTAGCAATAGAGAATTGCTCCTTCTTATATAATACCCATGCGTACGTATCTAAATAAGTAGGATTATTTGGCTCAACAGATATTGTTTTGGAACTCATCTTTTCAGCATCATCTAATCTGACATTGTGCAATGATAGATAGTAAGCATAGTTATTAAGGGCAACTATATAGTTCGGATCAAGTGAAAGAACAGCATCGTATGTAGCAAAAGAGTCTTCTGTCTTACCTAATCCATAATAAGACTCAGCTAAAATATTCAAAAATTCTACTTTTATCGACTTGAGTTGCTGAGTAAGTTGAATATCATCCAATTCTGTCAAAAATTCAGTCAGAACATCAATAGTCTCTTGATATTTATCAAAATGATTGTAAGTTAAAGCTCTAGCTTCTACAATATAAGGTTGGTCTGGAAATAAAGAATAGGCATCAGTAATTACATGATTTAATTTGTGCCAATCTAATTCAGGTTGACTCATAATTGTAAAAACATAAGTCGCAAAAAAATCATAAGATGGAGAATGTGACACAAAGTATGAATCAAATACTTTCAATGCTTCAGAAGTCCTTGAAAGAGAATTCAAGTACTGAGCAAGTAATATTGTCAATTGCTCATCATCTTGATGAAAAGTAACTGCCGATTTTAATAAATAAGTAAAGTAATCAGACTCATTGCGTAAATACAACTCTTTGTCTTTATCTTGCAGATAAGAAGTCAACTTTCTTATCTTAGTTTCAGCAGATATACTGACAGAATGAATTGCCTGATCTATATACTGCTTGAAAAGTGGATAATCTCCAATTTTAAAGTAATAGTCAGCTATATCTAATAAAAGCAAATCTCCATCATTCTTAGTTAAGCCAGAAGTTAAATAATTAAGGGCCTTTTTAGGCTTTTTAATAACAAAATAATAATCAGCAAGGTGCTTATAGGAAGAAGCTTCATTTGGCTCCCTTTTGAGTATATTTTTGAGTGTTTTCTCTAACTTTCTTACATTTGATTCATGCGTATATAAATCGGCATGTTCCAACTGAATAGCAGACCATGGAACTTGATCTAATGATATCTGATCAAGACAAATGTGCGCCGAATCAGGCATATTTAGTTGAGAGTATAGTCTTGCAAGCATAAGTCTATATGTCGGAACATCAGACTCCATGGAAACTAACTTTTTGTAGTACTCTTTAGACTCTGCATAACGACCCGAATATAGCTTAAGAGTAGCAGCATATTTAATATATTCTGCATTATTAGTGCTGTCTAGACTTATAGATTTATCCAACCATAAATTAGCTTCATCCATCTTTTTTGTAGCATAATAAAGCCTGGATATCTCATACATTACAGCACTACTCTTATCATCTAACTTATAACAGTTATGGTAGTACTGTAATGCCTGGTTAAAATCACCTCTATATTTGGCTTTAGAAGCTTCAAGAAGATAGTAATTGAAGATATTATCGGCATCTATTCTCATTTGTGAAAACAATGATGCGGATAATAAAAAGAACAATATGGCTGAACAAAAAAATCTCATAATACTTATTTTACTCCAGTATGACCAAATCCACCAGTACCTCTCTCAGAATCTGATAAAGTATCAACTTCAATAAAATTAGCAGATTCATGCTTAGCAATAACCATTTGACATATACGATCACCACTATTTATTGTAAAAGGTTCATTACTGAGATTAACAAGAATAACGTTAATTTCACCTCTGTAATCACTATCAATAGTACCTGGGGTATTGAGAACAGTGATACCATTTTTTATTGCTAAACCACTTCTAGGCCTTATCTGAGCTTCATAACCAACAGGCAACTCAATATAAAGACCAGTAGGGACAAGTTTTCTCTCTAATGGCAAAAGAGTGATAGGCTCAGGTAAGAAAGCTCTGATATCCATACCGGCAGATTGCTCAGTAGAATAGCTAGGGAGCTGATTGTCACTCTTATTTACTATTTTAATGTTTACTCTTGACATGAGATAATAATTTTTTAATATCTTCTTTTTCAGATATATAAATAACAACTGCAAATGAAATTAATCCAAGGAACGACCAGAAAAACCAGTGAACCGCGTACAAATTCTCTGAGAGATATTGAACAGCTGTAACTATAAAGATAGTTACAAATGTAAGAGATATCAATTTCTTTACAGGATAGTCAATAGGATAATGTCTCTTTCCTAATAAAAGAGATAAAACTAGCATGACGAAGTATGAGCACATAGCTGATAATGCAGCACCATAGTAACTGTAATATGGTATTAATACACAATTCATAACAACATTAACAAAAAGACCTATTGTAGAGAATATCAAACCATAATAGGTCTTATCTGTTACTTTATACCAAATACTGAGATTATAGTATACACCAAATAGTAATTCACTAAGAAGAACAACTGGAATAATACCAATGCCATCTACAAATTGTGGTTTATCTTGTATATCTACAAGGTAATATGTCCAAAGTGGAAGACATAGCATGACACATAGAAAAATAAATAAACCAAAAATATAGAAGTATTTCATAGACATAGCATATACTGACGTATCACTACTGTCTTTCTTATATTGCTTGAATAAAAATGGATCAAATGCCATTCTGAAAGAATTGGTAAAAATAAGCATCAATGTACCTATTTTAAAGTTAGTACCATAGATACCAAGAGCTGCATCTGGACAATCAGACTGATCTAAATGAGTAAATAATATCTTCTCAATATGCTGATTCAGAGTGCCAAAAAAACCCATTACCATAAGTGGTAAAGAGTACATTACAACAGTACGCAATAATTCCTTATCATATTCATGCTCTCTCCTGAAATAGTTAGGTAAGAAGAATATGTAAGGTACTAAGGTTGCAATAAAATTAGCTAATAATAGATATTCTAAATCTCCAAATGACGAGAAACCTAAAAAGTCAGCATATCTGAGAATATGCATGAAAAACAGTGTAAAGGCAACTTGAACTATGACTTTAAGGAGATTAATACCAGCATAGTTAATACCTTTACCAGAAAATCTCAGATCTGCAAAGTACAAACTGGTTACAGCATCAGCACATATAATGAGTGACACTAAAAGCATTATTAACCAATTCTCTTCAGGAAAACCAAAAAGTGGTGATAACATTGGTTGCGCTGCGTTCATAAATAAGACAAGCAGACCACCAAATGATGCTAAACACAACAAAAGAGTATCAAATAATTTCTCTTTGTTGTCTTTTGTGACAAACCTATAATAACCAGTTTCTATTCCTAAACATGCTAATACAAGAAGGGGAGCAATAATAGAATATACCTTAGTATGCATACCAATAGTCGATTCAGAAACTACTGCTACCAAATAGGGAGAAAGTAACCAACCTAAAGATCTACTCAATACGTTGGAAACTCCATATATAACTGTATCAGAAGCTAAAGATGATAAACGTCCCACAAATAATTTTTTAAAAGTTAGAAGGATCATCTACATCAAAGAGTGTTCCTTGCTGAAAAAATCCTTTTCTATTGAAATGACTATAAGCTAATTCTGTCACAACTCTGCCTCTAGGTGTTCTTTTAAGAAATCCTTGCTGTATAAGATATGGCTCAAATACATCTTCTATAGTTCCAGGATCTTCACCTACAGCCGTGCCAATAGTAGATAAACCTACCGGTCCTCCAGAGAATTTATCTATCATTGTAGTGATTATCTTACGGTCAACTTCATCAAGACCATACGAATCTATGTTGAGTGCTTCAAGACTAGTATTGGTAATGTCAATATCTATATTTCCATGTCCAAGTACTTGAGCAAAGTCTCTGACTCGACGTAATAATGCATTGGCAATACGAGGTGTACCTCTCGATCTTCTTGATAATTCAGTACACGACTCTTCATCAATTCCAACATTCAATATACCAGCAGAACGACGTATTATGCGTGCTAATGTAGGTATATCATATGTCTGAAAATGAAAAGTAATTCCAAATCTTGCTCGTAAAGGTGCAGTAAGCAAACCACTACGAGTAGTAGCACCAACTAAAGTAAATGGATTTAAATCTATCTGTATAGTGCGCGCTCCTGGACCTTTATCAATAATAATATCAATCTTAAAGTCCTCCATAGCACTGTACAAATACTCCTCTATAACAGGACTTAGTCTGTGTATCTCGTCTATAAATAATACATCATGTGGCTCTAAAGATGTAAGAATTCCAGCAAGATCTCCAGGCCTGTCTAATGATGGAGCAGAAATAGTTTTTATCTGAGACCCAAGCTCATTTGCTATAATATTAGACAACGTGGTCTTACCTAAACCAGGAGGTCCATATAAAAGAACATGATCTAAGGGCTCACTACGCATTTTTGCAGCAGCAACAAAAATACTGAGATTCTTGATAATAGCATCTTGACCTGTAAAATCAGCAAAAGTAAGCGGTCTGAGAGTTTTATCAGTCTCAGAATCAGTAACTGCTATTTGACGTACATCTATATCCACTAAAAATATTCAATAATTAAATAAACTTTTGCTGCCTAAGTATATCACAAAAGGCATCTATGTCAAATGGCTTGGACATATAACCATCCATACCTACACTTAAGCAATGCTCTTTATCATGGTCATATACATTACTCGTAAGACCAATAATAAAGCTATGCTGTCCCTTAAGTTTTTGATAGCGTCTTATCTGCTCTGTTGCTTGATAACCATCCATAATAGGCATCATAACATCCATTAGAATGATGTCATAAAAATCGTTATGACACTCTTCAACAGCTTGCTTACCATCATCACTGATTGAAATGTTAAACCCCATTTTTGTGAAGTTAAACATCATGAGTTTTTGATTAATCTTGTTGTCTTCTACAAGAAGAATCTTAATAGGTTTCTTTAATTGTATCATAGTAGTAAAATAGTATAATTAATATAAACGTTCATATATAAATGATTAAGTGATAAAATATTATTTAGATAACTCTAACATTGCATCAATAGGACGCTTTGCTTGTTTTGCAAGCTCTGAATCCAGAGTAATTTCAGGCAACTCATACTTCAAAGTAAGATAAACTTTCTCTAAAGTATTAAGTTTCATATACTCACAATTATTACATCCGCACATACCTGTTTCAGTCTCAGGCGGTGCAGGTATAAATGTTTTATTTGGGAAAGATTGCTTCATTTGATGCAATATACCCTCCTCAGTGGCTACAATAAATGTATCAGCACTTGACTTATCAATATAAGACAATAAAGCTGCTGTACTTCCAACATAATCAGAAGCTAATACAATAGGTCGCTTACACTCTGGATGACATATAATCTCAGCCCCTGGATTTGCCTTTTTAAGCGCCAAAATTTGCTCTAAAGAGAATCTTTCATGAACATGACAAGCTCCATTCCAAAGAAGCATATTTCTGCCCGTTTCTGCGTTAATATAGCTTCCTAGATTTCTGTCAGGTCCAAATATTATTTTCTGGTCAGCAGGAAATGAATTTACTACTTTAAGAGCATTGCTGGATGTAACAACTATATCAGTCAATGCTTTAACTTTAGCGGTCGTATTTACGTACGAGATAACTGTATGGTCAGGATGCTGATTTATAAAAGCTTGTAGATCTTCAGCTTTACAACTATCCGCAAGTGAACAACCAGCATTGAGATCAGGTACAAGTACCTTTTTATCCATATTAAGTACCTTGACAGTTTCGCCCATAAAATGAACGCCAGCAAGTAAAATAATATCAGCGTCTACTTTAACAGCCTTCTGAGCAAGAGCTAGACTATCACCAATAAAGTCAGCAATATCTTGGATCTCACCTTTTTGATAGTAATGAGCCATGATAACCGCATTCTTCTCTCTCTTGAGACGATTAATCTCTTCAACTAAGTTGATATTAGGATCAATATCTGCTTGAACGTATCCGTTTTCGACAGTCATATTATATATATAATTCAATTTTAAGTCTCTCTAAAAAAATAATAGTAATAGTCTGTCAGTATAGTTTGTATCTTTTTTGACTATTACTTGCATGTTTCAGTTATTGAATTTTGCATTGAATTATTCACTACGTTAATAACATGCATAATGTTCACTAAATAAAGTTAATAGCAAATAATTCAATCTATTTATCAACACTTGTTGAAACATGACAAAGTTAGTAAAAAACCTTTTGTTGGTTGTTTATATATGGCATTATTTTGTTTGATAAGACACGCATAACTCTAGTATAATTGTTAGATACTTTTTTCATTTCCACTTGATAAACAAGGAGCATAGCTGTTACTGACAGTTATTGACACCTTTTTAATACATAACTGATATGATTTCAACAACACTTTTCCACACGCTGAATATAAAAAATTGCGAGCAACTATAGTGCTCCCCGAGTGCTCCCCGAATGCTCGCCGAGTCTACAAAACATAAAAATTACGATGAACAACTGCATTCCCTATATATAGCTTTATACCACATATAGATCATTTTTAACCTTCGATATATTACTACTAGAAATAGTTTTCCTATTTTCTTAGATCATATTTAACCTGATTTTACCCAGTTATTAATACTCTTCTTGTCATATAGTGTTTTATTTAGTATTTTTGCTAAAGTTATTAACAAAAGTAGTACGACTGATGTTAATAAATCCGGGTTAAATCCCTAAAAATCAATATGTTTCACGTGGAACATTACCTAAAGTATGAATAGTTTTGGTTTATATATACATGTGCCTTTTTGTAGAACCAAATGTAGTTATTGCGGATTCTATAGAGTGACGGATATAAAGTTGCGGAAGAAGTATATTGAAAATGTTATAAGGGAGTTGATTGAAAAATCAGGCGATTTTTCTAAAATGAGTCTAAGGTCTATATATGTGGGCGGAGGTACACCATCAGTATTGAAAGCTGATGAGTTGAAGTATATAATAGATGAGGGAGTAAAAAATAAGTGGAGTTTGGATAGTGTTGAGGAATTTACTGTCGAGGTTAATCCTGATGATGTGTCAATAGAATATTTGAGAGAATTAAAGAATGTTGGAGTTAATAGAATTAGTATGGGTGTTCAATGTCTCGAAGATTCTATACTTAAGACTATTAATAGAAGACATACTAGCGAATTGGCTCGCTCTGCGGTTAAGTTGATAAAGAAAGAATTTGGTAATGTAAGTCTTGATTATATATTCGGATTACCTGACCAGACAGTCGAGATAGTAAAAAGAGATATAGAAGAGATGCTCAATATGGGTGTGCAACATCTCTCCGTGTATGCTCTCTCAATAGAAGAGGGTTCAATACTGGAAAGACAGGTAGATAAGGGTATTGTCTCGTTGCCTGATGAAGAAGAGGTGCTTGCTCAGTATGATGTAATAACAGAGTTAATGTCACAATATGGATGGCGTCATTACGAGGTGAGTAATTATGCTTGTGCTGATAAATATCTTGCTTTGCATAACTCAAGCTATTGGGTCAAAATGCCGTATATGGGAGTTGGACCCGCTGCTTCGTCATATGATGGTAATATAAGAAGATGGACTAACGCAGAAAATGTAAAAGCTTACTCAGAGGGTAAGTATGAAGTAGAAGAAGATATACTTAGTGCGGAGGATCTGTTGAATGAAAGAATAATGTTAGGTCTGAGAACAGATAAAGGAGTAGATATATCTCAGTTGGATTATAATACGCAAGAGAGGTTCAGAAGTAATAACGAACTAGTAGCTGAAGGTAGTATTTATAGAATCCCAGAGAATAAATGGATGGTATATAACAGAATTGTAAGCTCACTTTTTGTGTAGATATGTTGTGATTGTTTTGTATGAAAAGTAAGATAGCGATACTAGAACAACATTGAGTAACCACATGATAATAACGGCTGATATAGCTATAGATGAGTCGGCCGATTTGAAAAATATGATACTTATTACTCCCGTGCGTACAGCCATGTTAGATATCCCATTAGAAAGAGGAATAAGTGTTATTACAAAGTAGTATGAACAGGTAAGACACCATAGCTGATATGGTGTAATGTCTGGTAACAGACAGTGTAATAGTATGAAGAATTGAAAGAAGAAAAACAGTGTTTTGACTGCTGTAAATAAGAATGCCGGTATTATCCTTTTTAGTTTTATGTCATCAGTCCATTTATTCTTAAATAATGAGAGTATGAACAGAATGAATGGTAATGTTATAAAGATAAGTAGTGCTCCTTCAATGTCTACTATCTTCAATGGATCAGTATAGTCTAATGCCAAAAACGGCATGGCTACCAAGGGTATGGTAATTGTGTTGAGTATGCTTATGATGACACTGTCTGTAAGTATGGTTTTGTTTGATTTTCTTGTTTCGTTAGTGTTAATCCTTGCTACGTGTTCCCCTATTCCAAGTACGGAGAAGTTGCTGTAAGTTATAGATGTTATTACAGTCTTAATGTGTGGTAGTAAATTTTTGTTGTCTGTGTCACCTATCATGCATTTCCATCGTATCGCATCTATCATAATGCCTGTAATGGTTAGCAATAATAAAATCGGTACAACGTATGGCTGAGTAGAAAAAAGATTTGTTATGCTGGTTAAGATAATTTGCCAGTCTGTATAGAGCTTGTATGTTAGCCATAATACACTGGCTATTACCACTAGCGTGGTCAGATATTTCCAAGATCTTCTCATATTCAAAAAAGTAGTTACTTTTGTACTGCAAATATATAGTTTATGAATCAAGTAAGAGCAAAGAAAAACCTAGGTCAACACTTTTTGACCGACTTATCCATAGCTCGTAAGATATGTGATGCTTATAATGAGACTCAGAAAGGTAAGGTTAATACCATTGAGATTGGACCAGGTATGGGTGTTCTGTCGCAGTATTTATTTCAGAGAGAAGACCTAAGATTTAAGTTGATAGAGATAGATGGGGAGTCGGTAGAGTATCTCAAGGAGCACTTTGAGATAGCAGAAGGAGACCTATTGTCGGCTGACTTTTTGAGACTTGATTTAAAGAAAGTATTTGGAGGAGAGAAATTTGGAGTAATAGGAAACTTTCCATACAATATCAGTTCGCAGATATTCTTCCATATATTAGAAGAAAAAGATCTGGTACCAGAAGTAGTATGTATGCTTCAGAGAGAAGTAGCACGACGTTTAGCATCAGGTCCGGGCAATAAAGACTATGGAATACTCAGTGTATTTCTGCAAGCATATTACGATATAGAATACCTTTTTACAGTAGATGAAAACGTATTCAATCCACCACCTAAAGTCAAGAGTGGTGTTATAAGACTCAAGAGAAACAATGTAGAGAAGTTAGATTGTGATGAAAAGTTATTTAGGCAAGTAGTAAAAACCACATTCAACCAGAGAAGAAAGACGATATGGAATTCGATAAGAGGGATAGATTTTGACCATGAAGGTATAAGAGAGCATGAATTTATGAAGAAGAGACCAGAGCAATTGAGTGTACAAGAGTTTATAGAGTTGACCAATATTGTAGACAGATTAAGAAACAAAGAGTAATAAAAAAGGCACCTTCATGGTGCCTTTTGTTATAGATAGTCATTACAAAGTTCCTCGAATATAAGAGGTATAAATGCGTAAGTATTATCAGTTCTACCCATTCGGACAGCTATGACATTTTTGTGATACCTGTAGCAATTTCGATTATCAGGCCAAGAACTGCGGTAGTAAAGCTATTGTAATCATGGACCTTTCCAGGGTTGTAAGTGTCAAGTCAGTCTCTAGTATAAGAGCAGTACCTTGTTGCTCGCAGTTTTTTTATATTATGAAGTTATAGAACCAACTTATTTATTCTTGATTATAGCTATAGTGCCATACATATCAGGTAGGGATATGAAAGACTCTGGTATAGAAAGCAAGAATCGGTTGACTGCCATTTCCACTGTTTCCCAGTTATGATTATAATCGTGGATAAAAATTATTCCAGACGGTACGAGGTTCTTATATATATGAGAAAGAGCAGCAGAAACATCATCCTGTTCTACGCAATCAATCCAAGCAGAAGCGATAGTACCCTTGTAGTAAGTAATCTGTTCAGATATCTTACCTTGGAATATGGTCAGCTTATCAGGGGTTATAGTAGATTTATCTAAATCCTCCCTAGTGATATTATTAAGATGGATATCCTGTTCAGAAACCTCGCCCTGACAATTCTCCTTAGTAATATGAATATCCTTTTTTGACAGAGGGTCGACAACAACTATATGGCGTTCGGGATTGATATAATGAGCAAGCTTAATAAAATTCAGTTCCTCCACCCCAGCAAATAGAACATCACCAGAAATCATCTGTTCATCCAGCTGATTCTGAAGCATCCAGTAGCAATAGAGGCGGTTCTTATCCTTAATATCAGACTCAGCCTTAAGAATCTGCCTATTGATAAGCTTCTTATTCTTCAGTTCAAGCCAACGATGAGGTTTATAGAGGTGGAAAGTCCATCCTCCCCAGAAATAAGAGAAGATAACCCAAGCGATGATATTAAGGATTACAATATTAAGGATAGAAATAGTTGACATAAGCGCTTAGTCCCTGTTCTTGATTAACGTTTTACGGTTCTTCACTACAGAAGGAATTTCATTCTGATAGTGAGTCACATATATAAGTGTAGGTTTAAGTTGCTCGCAATATTTTTCTATAGTACACTTAACGAGCTGCTTCTTCTCCTGGTCGAGACCATGAAGAGGTTCATCCAAGATAAGAAGGTCAGGAGTCTTAACGAACACGCGGCACAAGAGGATGAGGCGCTGTTCGCCGTAAGATATTTTTAGAAAAGACTTTTCGGCCAGATGGTCGGCGTGGAAAGTTTTCATCCACTCCATAGCTTTAGACCTTTCCTCTGGAGAAGGCTTTAAGAATAGACCAACAGTATCCTTGAAACCAGTTGCCACTACATCGAGGCAAGATATATTCTCGCGGTAGTAGGTATGCATATCAGGAGTGAGGTATCCGATATGTTTTTTGATATCCCATATACTCTCGCCAGTACCACGTTTACGGTCGAAGAGAGTAATATCATTAGCATAAGACTGAGGGTTATCACCAGAAACCAAGCTGAGGAGAGTAGACTTACCGCAACCATTTTCGCCGAGGAGAGCCCAAGTCTCGCCCTTAGCTACGACCCAATCAACATCCTTAAGGATAGCATGGTTATAATAGCGGATATTAATCTTATTCATCTCGATAGCATTCTTATAATCTGTACTACCTAGAGAAATATCAGCTGGCAATAGAACGTCATCGGTAGTAATATTTCTGAAGAGAGAATCCTGAAGATTCTGGTCAGCCAGAAAGTCAGAGCCAGTAGGAGTACCAAGGCACATAAGGTCCTTCATCATCACTACCCTATCCGTCCAAGAAGGGATATCCTTGACATTACACAATACGAGGACAATAGGGATTTTCTGAGACGAGATAATACTATAAAGCAAATCATTCACGATAACACGAGACTCAGCGTCGAGACCTATATAAGGGTTATCGATGATGATAGCCTTAGGGCACTTAAGGAGGCATCGTACGATTAGGAGTTTACGAAGTTCTCCAGAAGAAATCTGGATGATATGCTTAGGCAAGATATGTTCGATATTAAGAGAGCGGATGAGATCCATATTAGCCTCTACCCTAGTCTGACCCAAGATATCAGCTACTATAGGGCAATCTTCATTCTCTGTAGCGTTCCAGCGTTTTTGGTAATATGAATCAGGAGAATCAGTCAATCTATTAATATCGCGAAAAGATATATAACCTATTTGAGGAGAGAACAGTTTACGGCCATCCACTTGCAGTTCCACCCTACCCTCATTAAGGGCCACGTTATTAGCAACAGCATCTATGAGACGGCTTTTACCCGATCCATTTGGTCCGATGACAGCCAAAGAAGAAAAAGAATCAATATTGATATTAACCGAACTATCTAGCTGCAGTTCCGGATTACGTGTCGATACGTTGGTGTATATGAAACTTGCCATAAAAAAGAAAAAATGTCTGTGTCAGACAAAGTAAAATTGTACTTTTGCGCAAAATTAAAGAAAAAAGAGATTTGGTAGTACATTACGGCATAGAGAGCTATAAAGATACGAATCCCACGTATGTTACTATGGGTATGTTTGATGGTGTTCATATAGGCCATCAAGCATTAATTAAACATGTCGTAAATGCTTCACATGAAGCTGGTCTACAAAATGTAGTAATTAGTTTTTGGCCACACCCTAAGAAGGTTTTGAATAAAGATGCTAAAATTCAACTGCTAACAACTATTGATGAAAAAATTAGCAAATTGGAGACGTTGGGTGTTGATCATCTGCTTTTGTTGAATTTTGATGCCGAATTAGCTAAAAAATCTGCTGAGCAATTTGCTATGGAATACTTCAAAGGAATATTGAATGCTCAACGAGTTATCTTAGGATACAACCACAGATTCGGAAGTGATCATTTATCAAGTGAGGAATGTGTTAATACTGTTAAGAGGTTAAGTATTGATACAGAGGTATTTTATAGATGCTGGGCTGGAGATGGTCTAGACGTGAGTTCTTCAGAAGTAAGAAAGGCATTAACTGTAGGCGATGTAGGCAAAGCAAACTTGATTCTTGGTAGAGAATATAGCTTGAGCGGTAAGGTTGAACATGGAATGAAACTTGGAAGAGAGCTAGGATACCCTACTGCTAATATATCTGATATTGGTGAAGATAAAATGCTACCAAATAATGGAGTCTATGCTGTAAAAGTAGATTTGGTAGAAAAACGTAACATAAAAACATTCAATGGCGTATTAAACATTGGTATCAAGCCTACAATAGGAAAATGCGAAAAAACTATAGAGGTTTTTCTTTTGAATTTTTCAGGTGACTTGTACAATAGGAGTTTATCAATACGATTTGTAGCAAAATTACGTGATGAGTTTAGATTCGATAGTCTAGACTTATTAAAGAAGCAGATAGCTACCGATGTTGATGGTGCCATACAGTTGTTGTGCAAATAAAAAGTACAACGAAAAATTATTGTTTAGTAATTGGTATATGTTACTAAATAATTTAACTTTGGCACTAACTATCGTATTCTTTGTTCTTTTTCGAGAATATGATAAATCAATGTTATCGTATTTTTAAGGGTATAGTGTTATATGAAAAAATTTGCATTAATAGCTGTTTTGTTGTTGCTACCTCTGTGTATGCAAGCTCAAGTTGTTCAAAAAGCAAAGGCCATGCTGACTTTGAGTTTTATTCGTCATATAGGATGGGCTGACGAAGTTAGGCAGGGTGATTTTGTTATAGGCGTAGTTAAGGAGCGAGAGATGGTATCTTGGTTGGAAAAACTTTCTGCAGGAAAGAAGTTTGGATATCAGGATATTGTGGTGAAAGAGTTCAAGAATGTTGATGAACTTGAAGATTGTCAAGTGGTTTTTATTGGAGCCGCAGGTAATTATAACAAGAATCATGAAACTATTTTGAATAAAGTTGGTAAGAATACTTTGATAATATCCGAAAGTGAAGGGGCTACTAATAAAGGGTCTATGATTAACTTTGTTGTTCGCGATGATATTTTAAAGTTTGAGTTGCATAAGAAAAATGCAGCAATATCAGGTGTACAATTCAGTACCAAACTTGCGGATATGAAGGGTGCAATTAATTTGTAATAGATACATTTACTATACATACGATAGACAATGAATTTTTTGGAGAATTTGAAGCTTAATATTGCTCAAAAGCTCGTAGGTGGCTTCGGTGCAATATTTGTTTTTATCATCATCAATGCTGTGATGACTGTTGGTATCCACATGTATACCCTATCATTGCAAAACATGGAGACTGACGAGTATTTGCCTGTAAAGAATAGATTGGGCAATATGATGACTCAAATTTCTGATTCAAGATGGTTGGCTCTTAACTGGGTAGCTATAGACCACCAACCAAGTTCACCAGAGAAGGATAAGTTATTTCAAATCGTTAATACAGATTTCGATGAGAATCTCTCAAAAGTAAAAGAAATTACTACTAATTGGGATGCTGCTTTCGTCGATACTCTAGGTCTGGTTGATGCTCGTGTACGTGAGTATTTCGAAATTCAAAGCGAAATCATGACTTCGTTGGATTCTTTTGATGCTTACGAGGATCAGATGATTTATATGACTTTAGAGGAAAAAGTATTGGGCGATGGTGATGTAGCAATTATCGAAAAAGAGCTCGAAGGTTATATGCAGGCTCTTATTAAGATTTGCGACGTTAAGTGTGAAGATATAAAGAGTACTATTTCAACTTGGAATACAATTCAGTTGATATTCGTGATTATCATGTCTTTGTTGGTAATTGTAGTATCAGTAGGTGTTGGATATATACTCTATCAAACTATCGTAGTTCCTTTGAAGAAGGGTGTTGAATTTGCTAAGGCTATCGGTAATGGCGACTTGACAGCTACTATTGAAGTTAAGTCCGACGATGAAATCGGTCAGTTGTCTAAGGCTCTTATCGATATGGCTTCTAATCTCAAGAATATCGTTGTTTCTATCGAGCAGAACGCTAATGACCTCGTCGATTCAGGTGAATCTTTGAAGAGTAGTTCTCTTAAGTTGAGCAAGGGTGCCAGCGAACAGGCAGCTAGTGCTGAGGAGGTATCTACTGCTATTGAAGAGATGGTTGCTAATATCGATCAGAATACTGAAAACGCTATCGCAACTGAGAAGATTACTTCTTCAACTGCCGAGAATGTTACTTTGTCTAGCCAGTATTCTAATGAGGCTGCAGAGGCAATGAGCATTATCAGCCAAAAGATTACAATCATTAGCGATATCGCATTCCAGACTAATATATTGGCTTTGAATGCTGCCGTTGAGGCCGTACGTGCTGGCGAGCATGGTAGAGGTTTCTCAGTAGTTGCTGCAGAGGTTAGAAAATTGGCTGAACGAAGCAAGCAAGCAGCTAATGAAATAGTCGGACTCGTTAATAAGGGTATGAAGGTTTCTCAAATGGCTGGTGAAAAGGCTAAGCAGCTCGTGCCAGATATCGAGAAAACTACTGTACTCATCAAAGAGATTTCAGCCGCTTCTATTGAACAGAAGACAGGTGCTGAGCAGATTAATATGGCTATGCAGAACTTGAACGTTATTACTCAGGAGAATGCAAGCTCTTCTGATGAGTTGACAAATTCAAGTGTATTGTTGAGTCAGTTGGCTGATAACTTGAAGAATGCTGTCGGATTCTTTAAGTTGAATGAAAACGAAGAGAAGAAAGAAAATGTTGTAAATATTGACTTGTCAAGCGATGAGCCTAAACAAGTAAAATCAAACAAAGTAAATGTCGAGACTAAGACTGATGTAGAGGTTAAGAGTAATAACAACTCAGCTCAACATAAGACAGGTACTACTATAGATCTTGGTCACGCAGGTAAAGAGTTTGATATGAACGAGTATGAACGTTTCTAATTAGACTATTATGAGTTCGTATAGTGTAGAGGTAACCGAAAAAGACGGAAAAAAACAGGTCCGTCTGTCAGGTAGCATCATTATTAATCACATCGAAAAGGTATATGATGAGCTTAAGTCTCAAATAACTCCTGACGATGAGGTTGACCTTGTAGTTGAGAATCCTGAGAATATCGATATTACATTCGTACAACTCGTATTATCTATGAAGAAGGCATGGAAGGAAAGTGGTAAAGCTCTTAATATTACCACTACCCTACCTGACGATTTGACTACACTACTAGCTAAGGCTGGTATTTCCTTAGATACACTAAATCAAAAAGCATAAATATTCAAAGTATACTAATATGGCAAAAACAGTATTGATAGTTGACGACTCTGAGAGTATTCGCGAGGTCGTAAACTTCACTCTTCAGAACGAGGGTTACGATGTACTTGTAGGTGTAGATGGCGAAGATGCACTTAAGTTTTTGGACGGTCGCGCAATCGACATTGTTATTACTGACCTTCATATGCCAAACCTTGATGGTCTTGGTTTGATTCGTAAGATTCGTGAGATGGATGCATACAAGCATATTCCTATCTTGTTCTTGACTACAGAGAGTCAGACAGAAAAGAAGATGGAGGCTAAGGAGGCAGGTGCAACAGGTTGGATTATCAAGCCTTTCGTACCAGCTAAGCTTTTAAGCGCTATCTCTCGCGTAGTACGTTAAAGCATGTATGGATATTTTCAACACTATAGTTGGGAATGACTACTAGGAGTGAGTAAACTAAACAACAAGAACTAAATCCAAACTAAAACCAGATGTTAGATAGGTTTCAGCAGAAATTTGTCGAGGAGGCTACCGATAATGTAGCTAGTATAGAGGAGGCTCTTTTTGAGTTGGAAAGTGATCCCGAAAACAAGGAGATCATTGAGCGACTCTTTAGGTCTATGCATACCATAAAGGGTGGTGGTGCTATGTTTGGATTTAACGATCTAAGTACCTTTACCCATAACCTAGAGACAATATACGACCATATCAGAAATGATAAAATCAAGGTTACTAAGGATATCATATCTTTGACTTTCGAGAGCCTTGATTATATCAGGCAGTTGCTTGAGATGGGTCAATTAACCGACCCTGATGATATAGCCCGTCAACAGGATTATATTAAGCGTGTTCAAGCTCATTTCGCTCCTGGTGAGGGTCTTTATATTAATCCTAATAAGGCTGGTCAGCAATCAGCAGCTCAACCTGCTCAACCTCAGCAAGAGGAAAGTGGTCCAAAGAATTACCTCGTAAATTTTGAGCCTTTCGAAAACCTTTTGAGTAATGGTACTAATCCTCTATTTATCATTGAGGATTTGATGGCTTTGGGTGAAGCTAAAACTGTATCTTATCTGCAGGATGTTCATTCTTTTTCAGAGTTTGAACCACTTGCTATAAAGATAAAGTGGCAAGTTGTCTTGAATACAGATCAGGATATCAATGATATCAAGGACGTATTCATATTTGTGGAAGATGACTGTAAAGTTGAAATTACAGAACTCACTCAAGGGGATATAGTTAATAATACTGATAAGTTACCTGATATTTTGGCTAAAGCTCACGAATCGGGCAATATGCTGAAAAAAGAAGATTTTGAGGTATTCAAAACTGAAAAGGTAGCAACTCCAACTCCTTCTGTACCACAGCAAGCAACTTCAACTGCTGCAGCAGCTCCAACTAAAAAGACGGAGGCTAAACCACAGCAGCAAGAAGCAGCAAAAATAGCTACTCAACGTGTGGCATCTGCTAAGATTGATGAGCTTGTGAACGCTGTAGGTGAACTTGTTACCATGCAAGCTCAGTTGAATCTTATCGCTTCTAAGAGTGGTAATGAGGCTTTTGCTTCTATTACTGAGCAAATGGAGAAAATAACTCGCCAGCTTCGTGAGACTTCTTTTGAGATGAGTCTCGTGCCTCTTCAGGGTGAGCTTATCCGTTTCCAACGACTAGTCAGAGATTTGAGTAATAAACTTGGTAAAGAACTTGAGTTTGTTGTAGAAGGTGGTGATATCGAACTTGATAAAAACATTATCGAACATTTGATTGATCCTTTGCTCCATATCATCAGAAATTCAGGAGACCATGGTATAGAAATGCCAGAAGAACGTATCAAAAAGGGGAAGGATCCTAAGGGTACTATCTTGTTGAAGGCTTTCTATTCTGGTTCTAATGTTGTAATCCAAATCATTGACGATGGTAAGGGTATGGATCCTGCTAAGATCTTTGCCAAAGCCGTAGAAAAGGGTATTATTGATAAAAATGCTAACTTGACCAAGAAGGAGACTTTGAACTTGATTTTCGCTAGTGGTTTCTCTACCGCTGAGAAGATTAGTGATGTAAGTGGTCGTGGTGTTGGTATGGACGTTGTTAGAACAAAGATTCAAGAGGTGCGAGGTGAAGTTACCGTCGATTCTGAAGTTGACAAGGGTACAACTCTAACGCTCGATATCCCTTTGACTTTGTCTATTATAGATGGTTTGATGACTAAGATAAATGGCGAGCAGTTTATCTTCCCATTGTCAAACATCGAGAGAATTTTGAATCCTAATGAGGTTAAGTTCAATGAAAATGGCGTCGGAAATATTTTCACTTATACAGGTGAACAAATATTGTACATTGATTTGAACAAACTCTTTTACGATAAGCCTGTCGAGAATATTCAAAACGCTAAGATCTTATTAGTGAAGAATGGCGATAAGAAGGTAGGCATGATTATAGATCAGATTGTGGGAGAGTACCAGATTGTGGTTAAGCCACTTGGCAGATTCTTACGTAAAGTGGATATGATTTCAGGTGCATCTGTAATGGGCGATGGTTCGTTGTCTCTTATCATTGACACAACGAGACTCGTTAATTATAATGCATTGCAGTCTAAGAAAAAGCAAGCTAAACAAGCATAATAGGAGGAGTAACTATGGCAGAAAATATAGAAAATACAGTGACATCTGTTACTACCTTCAAGATAGCAGGCGAGTACTTCGCGTTCGAGACTATGAAAATACGTCATATTCTGGAGTACATGGAGCCTACTAGTGTGCCTCTTTCTAAGGACTATATTTTGGGTGTAATTAATAATCATGGTAATATGGTCCCAGTCGTTAATACTTCAGATATGTTTGGTATCAAGGACGAGTCTGAACACCCTGAAGCATCTATAGTTATCGTTGCTACGGATGATACCAATGATAGTTTATTGGGTTTCTTGGTAGACGAAGTAGATGACGTTTTTGATTATACTCAAGACGATTGGTCGAAGGATGTTGTAATGCAGATCAATGATACTGTTCAAGCAACACTTAGTGGCACAATAAAGAAAGACGAAAAGTTTGTATATACAGTCAATATAGCCGAGTTGGCAAAAGTAATAGAGAATTAGGAGAGTTGAGATGGAAGAACAATTAAACGCATACTTAACATTCCAAACTGGAGACAATACGTTTGCAGTAAGTGTCAATAACGTTGTTGAGATACTAGAGTATCAAGAACCAAAGACACGTCAGACAACTTTGCCGTATCTCAAGGGCTTAATTGAGCATAGAGATGGTGTAGTGCCATTGATAGACTCAGGTATAAAGTTCGGTTTAAGTCCGATTGAAGTAAATGAGCAGACTTGTACTGTTGTATTGGCTGTTAATCCAAATATGACAGATGAATTCCATGTAGCTATCGTAGTGGATTATGTGTCTGATATCATTGAGGTGCAGGACGAGAATAAACAAAGTATAGCTAGTTCTTATAAGCCAGGGTATGTGGCTTTTGCTGTAAAGGCTTCCGACGAAAAAATGGTATTGGCTATCGATGTTGATAAAGTATTCACAGACACCGATATAATCTGCCTTAAAAACTTGCAGTAAGGAGTTAAGAAATGGGATTGCAACACGTTACACCTACAGAAGAATTTGATGTTTTCAAGGCGGAAATGTCAAAGGAGGATTTCATGGTATTTAGTGACTATATCTACTCTAGATATGGTATCAAAATGCCGGAGATTAAACGTGTCATGTTGCAAGGTCGACTTCTGAAAAGGATAAGGGAACTAGGAATGCATAGTTACACGGAGTATAAAGATTACTTTTTTAGCCCGGAGGGACAAGAGAAAGAGCTTTACGACTTCCTGAGTGTTGTAACTACAAACAAGACAGATTTTTTTAGAGAGCCTGTCCATTTCGATTATTTAGCTGGTGAAGTACTTCCAGAAATGTATAATTCTGGAAAGAAATTGGTTAAAATTTGGAGTGCAGCCTGTTCAAGTGGTGAGGAATTGTATACCATAAGTATAGTACTCCATGAGTTTATGGAAAAACATCCAGACATGAGGTATCAAATTTTAGGTACAGATATTTCAAACAATGTTATGGATAAAGCCGTAAGAGGAGTATATGCAGAGAGAATTATAGATGTGATTCCTCTTGCACTTAAGAAAAAATACTTCTTCAGAAGTAAAGATAGGCATAATCCTACCGTTAGGGTTTCGCCTGAGTTACAGAAGAACATATCACTCAAGTATCTCAATTTAATGGATAGTCAATACGACATTAAGGAGATGTATGATGTGATATTCTGTAGAAATGTGTTGATATACTTTGATAGAGAAACTCAAGAAAAGGTTATCAACAAACTTTGCAGACATTTGGTACCGGGAGGTTTTTTATTTATCGGACACTCTGAGTCGGTAGCAAACATGCAAGTACCTTTGGAGAATATTAAACCAACAATATTTAAACGAATATAATACATAAATTTATGAACAATATATCTGACAAGCAGTTACTTAAAGAGCTCAAATCGAGACTAGAAGAGCGACGGACTGTAGATGAGAAATACGAAGCGTTGCAAATGGAATATCAGACCATATCTAAACGCTTGAAAGATTCAGAGGCATTGAAGAGTCACTTTATTTCGAATATTACTAACGAAATTGTGAATCCATTTACCTCTATTCTCGGCTTGTCTAAAGCTATCTTGTCGGTAGAGAAGCAAGATTGGAAGAAAATTGTGTCGATGGTTGCTATGATACATAATGAGTGTTTTAGCCTCGACTTCCAGTTGAAAAATATTTTTACCGCAGCTAAGATAGAGGCTGGCGAGATGCAGCCAAATATCTCAAAGGTTAATGTACGTCAGTTGGTTCAGACTGTAATAGATTCTTTTGCAGTTGTAGCACGTAAGATGGGTATCGAAATCGAGTATGATTACCAAATAGAAATAGGTTTCGGTAAGAATTTCGATTTTAAGACAGATTCTGAGAAGCTAAGACAGATCTTGACAAATATCTTAAATAATGCTATCAAGTATAGTTATAAGGATAGTAAGGTGATTGTTAAGGTTTGGATTGAGGATGATGAATTGAATATTTCTGTTAAGGACTTCGGTACAGGTATTTCTGAGAAAAACCAGAACATTATCTTCGAGAGATTTAGAAGACTTGATACAGGTATTAACTCAATTAATCAGGGTCATGGTTTGGGCTTGTCTATTACTAAAGCATTATTAGACATGCTTGGTGGCCGTATCAATATTGAGAGCCAGAAGGGTGAGGGGTCAACATTTACAATCGTGTTGCCAGAATCTGAAACAATAGTAGACAACTTTACATCTGATGATGATGCATTGTTCTTTGATGAGGGCGATGAATTATTTTAAGTTATAGACGAATGGAATACTCACAGCATTTCTTATATCCGTCGTCGTTTTTTGCGAGCAAGGAGCCGTACGTTGTGAAAACGGTATTGGGTTCTTGTGTGGCAGTATGCTTGTGGGACAAACGCCTTCATTTTGGTGGTATCAACCACTACATGTTATCAACCTGGACAGGTAACGACCTTGCGTCACCAAAGTATGGAAATATCGCTATAGAGAAGTTGATTGAAAAGATGCGAAGTATGGGAAGCAAGATGGAAGATATACAGGCAAAGGTTTTTGGTGGAGCTGAGTTGCTGGATGTCGGAGGCGGAAAATCGTCCACGATGATTGGAGAGAGAAATATAGAAATAGCAAAGATGATGCTCGAGCGCTGTAAGATACCAATTGTTAGTTCGAGTGTCGGCGGTAAAAGAGGTCGCAAGATTCTCTTCTTTACTGATACAGGAGAGGTTAGACATAAGTTTTTGGA
>JAKSLC010000070.1 GCA_024401415.1 Bacteroidales bacterium
TATCCGAAATAGGTATCTTTGCCACATTATAGATAAATAATAAACGTTATGTTGCTGACATCGCTACTTTACAAATTCGGAATAAAACATGTGGTGGTTTGCCCTGGTTCCAGGAATGCTCCGCTGGTTGATGCTATAGCCCGTTGCGAGGATACCTATTGGGTTCATCCTGTTACGGACGAACGTAGTGCCGGGTTTGTGGCAATAGGTTTGGCAGAGACATGCAGTGAGCCTGTGGCTGTCTGTGTCACTAGCGGTACAGCTGTGGCAAATGTTTTCCCGGCTGTTGTTGAGGCATACCACAGAAACATCCCTTTAGTGGTAGTTTCTGCAGACAGACCTATGGAGTGGATTGACCAAATGGATGGTCAGACTATGTCTCAGCCTGGAGCCTACGGACGTTATGCAGAGTACTGTAATATATTGCCAGCATCAGATGATGAGGAGCGTTTGTGGTATAATAATCGCGAGATGAACAGAGTGCTAGGTTATGTGGAACTCTCGAAACGACCAGGACACATCAATATTCAGCTCAAAGAACCATTATTTGATTTTGAACCTACAGAGCTGCTGATTAACGATGATGAGAGGCGTATCTGTCAGAATCCAGTTCAATTATCCTCTATCTCAGAGGAGGTGCAGAATGAGTGGAAGTGTGCTAAGCGTAGAATGGTTATTGTGGGTCAACTTAGAGATTGGTCGCCCGAGTTGACTCAACAACTGCTAGTTCGTCAGAAATGTGGCGAGATTGTACTCCTTGCGGAGTCGCTCTCAAATCTCCCGAAATACTGCATTACAGGAAGAAATTACGATATAGATCCTATTGATGGTGTAGAGGCTCCTGATCTCGTATTGTATCTAGGCGGACATATTGTATCGAAAAAGTTGAAACTATGGCTTCGGAAGCAGAATATTGAGCATGTATGGCGTATTGACCATTGGACACATACGGAGCTGTCCGATACGTTCATGCAACTTACCAGACGCTTCTTTGTGAATGACGAAGCAGAGTTTTTCAACAAGCTCAACCCTGCAACTTCAAAAAGCAAGAGCGAACAGAATTTCTGCAAGACATGGAAAAACAGACTCTATCAGTATGATCAGAAACCGCAACAGACAGTTGTGGATATGCTGATGAAAAAAGTGGGTATATTTGATACGGTAGTCTTAGCCAATAGCTCCTCCGTCCGTTATGCCCAGAGAAGTAAATACCATGATGCAGCTAATGCTGCATACGTTACTTGCAACAGAGGCGTCAATGGCATAGAGGGAACTGTTTCTCAAGCTGTGGGATGTGCATTGTCTGACGATTATCAACGAACGATATGCATAACCGGCGATTTGAGCTTCTTCTACGATCATAATGCATTATGGAATACTGAGGTACCATCCAACCTTAGAATCCTATTGATAAATGATGGCGGTGGAGAGATATTCAAAGGGTTGAAAGGCCTCGAAAAATCGCCTGTAAGAGATACTTTAGTAATGGCTGGACACCAGACCTGTGCAAAGGGGTGGTGTGAAGACAGCGGTGTGGATTATATGAAGGTAGCCGTAGAAGATGCCTCCAAGGGTGTCAAATGGCTGATGGATGAGGATAGAAATGTCGCTAGCGTGCTAGAAGTGTCGATATGGGTATAAACACCCATTTTGCTGCTTAGTGTTCATTTTTTCAGAAAAAAAAAGGAAATTAGCATCCGTTATCTAGGGGGAAAGTTCTCTAGAAGGAGTATAATTTATTGATAAACAACAAATTCACTATATTAGTCCATTATGGAAAAGAGAGTAGTAATCACGGGTATGGGCATCTATTCATGCCTTGGTACAACACTTGAAGAGGTAAAGAATTCACTATATAATGGTGTTTCGGGTATTATTTTCGATCAGGCTCGTAAGGATATGGGCTTCCGATCTGCTTTGACAGCAAATGTACCTGTTCCAGATTTGAAAGGTATAGTTACTCGCCAACAGAGAAATTTCATGGCTGATGAGGTAAAGTATGCTTATCTAGCTACTCGCGATGCATTGGCACATGCAGGTATAGATCAAGACTATCTTGACAGACATGATGTAGGTTTGCTTTATGGTAATGACTCATCAGCTGATGCAGTTGTCAAGAGCGTTGATACAATGCGTGCTAAGAAAGATACTACACTTGTAGGTTCTGGTGCTATCTTCCAGTCTATGAACTCTACAGTTACAATGAATCTTGGTTGTCTCTTTCATTTGAAGGGTATCAATATGACTGTTTCTGCAGCTTGTGCTTCAGGATCTCATGCTATCGGCCTTGGCGCTCTTCTTATTCGCAATGGCCTTCAGGATATGGTAGTATGTGGTGGCGCTCAAGAGGTTAATCCATTCTCAATAGGTTCTTTTGATGGTATTTCAGCATTCTCTACAAGAGAGTCTGAGCCTACTAAGGCAAGCCGTCCATTCGATCGCGATCGTGATGGCCTTGTTCCTGGTGGTGGCGCTGCTACAGTTATCATTGAGTCGTACGAGAGCGCTGTAAAGCGTGGCGCTACTATTCTTGGAGAGATATTGAGCTATGGCTTCTCATCTAATGGCGACCATATCTCTTCTCCTAATGTAGAGGGCCCTGCTAAGTCTTTGGAGAACGCAATCCGTCTCTCTGGTATCAATCCTAAGGAGATAGGTTACGTTAATGCTCATGCTACTTCAACACATATCGGAGATACAAACGAGGCTAAGGCCATCGCTCAGGTATTTGGCGATCATAAGCCATACGTTACTTCTACGAAGTCTCAGACAGGACATGAGATGTGGATGGCTGGTGCATCAGAGGTTATCTACTCTATGCTCATGATGAAGAACAACTTCATTGCAGCTAACCTCAATTTTGAAAACCCTGATGAGGATACTTGTAAGTTGAACATCCCAGGCGCTCGTGTAGACAATGTTCATTTCGATACATTCTTGTCTAATTCATTTGGTTTTGGTGGTACAAACTCAACATTGATCGTTCGCGATTTCAAGGGTTAATATTAGTCCCTGTCAGATAAAAAGAAACGCCTCGTATGTAAGCACGAGGCGTTTTTTTGTTTATATTTGCAGTATATTCATTTATCATATTTTTATCCATGTCTGGATTTTATAGGGTCGCAACCGCCATACCACGCGTTAAGGTTGCTGATGTTAATCACAATGTTGAAGAGATAATATCTCTAATCAATGGTGCAGAAGAGGAAGGTGCTGAAGTGTTAGTTTTCCCGGAACTCTGTGTTACAGGATATACATGTGCAGATCTTTTCCTACAGCCATATTTCCAGCGAGAGGCCATGAGTGGTCTGCTCAGTATTGCTGATGCCACAAGTTCACTTAATATAATTGCTATTGTAGGTGCTCCATATTACTTCAGAGGAGCATTGTATAACTGTGCATTCGTTCTGAAGAAAGGCAAAGTGATGGGTATTGTACCAAAGCAGTACCTGCCCAATTACGGAGAGTTTTACGAGGCTCGCTGGTTCAAGAGCGGATGTGAGATTCCAGAAGGAGCAAGAGATCAAGAGTTATGCGCTCCTATCGGTATAAACCTCCTTTTTGGTGACGATAATGACTATTTGTTCGGTATAGAACTTTGCGAAGATGTGTGGACTCCTAATCCACCTTCTACGGCAATGGCACAGGCTGGTGCTGAGGTTATATTTAATCTATCGGCATCAAATGAGATGGTTGGAAAGCACGATTATCTGGTTTCGTTACTTAGTCAGCAGAGTGCCCGAACCATCAGCGCCTACGTGTATGCATCGGCTGGAGTAGGTGAATCTACTACCGATCTGGTTTTTGCAGGTAATGGTCTCGTATTTGAAAATGGAAGATTGATAGCTTCTGCTAAGAGATTCTGTAGAGAGAGTCAGCTTGTTGTCGCCGATATTGATCTAAACAAGATTAAGGCAATGCGTGCGAAGACTACGTCTTTCAGTACGTACAACTTTAAGAAATTTGAGGAGATAAGGATATTGTCTAACGGCCCTCTGCCAGCATCTGAAATACGTCGTGATTTTGATCCGCACCCATTTATTCCTAAAGACCAGCGTAGTGTAGACGAGCGTTGCGAGGAGATATTCAGTATCCAGGTGTGGGGATTGGCTCAGCGTATGGAGGCTTCTCACTCTAAACGAGCCGTAATAGGTATTTCAGGAGGATTGGATTCAACATTGGCGCTTCTTGTGACTGCAAAGACCTTTGATGTCTTGGGTTTTGACCGTAGCAATATAATCGGAGTAACAATGCCTGGATTTGGAACTACGGGTCGTACATATAACAACGCAATCAACCTAATGAAAGCTCTTGGAGTTGAGATTAGGGAGATTAGCATTAAAGATGCATGTATTCAGCATTTCAAAGATATTAACCTGCCAGAGACCGACCGTTCTGTAACATACGAGAATTCTCAGGCACGTGAACGTACACAGATCTTGATGGATATTGCCAATAAAGATGGTGGACTCGTTGTGGGTACGGGCGACCTTAGTGAACTTGCTTTAGGCTGGGCTACATATAATGGCGACCAGATGTCTATGTACGGTGTAAATGCTTCTGTACCTAAGACATTGGTAAAGTATCTTGTGAAGTACGTAGCAGAGCAGCCTGATATGGCAGATGCCAAGCCATATCTTCTAGACATATATGATACTCCTATTAGCCCTGAACTTCTCCCTGCCGACAAGAATGGAGAAATAGCTCAGAAGACAGAGGATTTGGTGGGTCCGTATGAGCTGCATGATTTCTTCATGTATAATTTCATGAGGTTTGGATACTCGCCTGAGGTGCTCCTCCAAATGGCTTGCAATGCTTTCAAGGGAACGTATGACAGGCCTTTTATTAAGAAATGGCTTACTACGTTTATTCGCAGATTCTTCAATCAGCAATTCAAACGTTCTGCTATGCCTGATGGACCTAAGGTAGGTAGCATCTCACTATCGCCTAGAGGAGATTGGCGTATGCCTAGTGATGCATCGTCTGATATGTGGTTGGCAGAATTAGAGAGTCTTGATTAATGCAGATCTTATTCGTCTTTATTGGCGGTGGTGTAGGTTCTGTCCTACGCTTCATATTGGCTAAGTTGCTGCCTGCTGGTGTTTTCCATGGATTCCCAGTAGGTACTCTTATGGCTAACCTGATTGGATGCTTACTCATAGGAATGTTCAATGCGTCTATGGGTAAATATTTCAGTGCCGACTTAAAACCCATGCTGACTGTAGGTTTGTGTGGCGGTTTCACTACCATGTCTACATTCTGCAATGAGAGCTTGTCTATGATGAATGGCGGTCAGTGGTGTATGCTTGCCATGTATATGTCTGTCACTTTGCTTGGTGGACTTCTCATGGTGTATTTAGGTAGTAAATTCTAATATAATAATAGTTAACATAGCAATTGTATGGTTAGGAAGATTTTTTCAGCATTCGTCTTGATGGGAGCTGCAGTGTCTTTAATGGCGCAAAATCCTGTCGTATGGACAAAATTTACAGCAGACCCAGCACCTATGGTAGAGGGTGATACTCTCTATCTCTATACAACTCATGATGCTGATACTGCAGAGAATTTCGCTATGTACGATTGGCTTCTTTATACCACAACGGATATGGCAAATTATACAGACCATGGTGCTGTGGCTTCTCTGGGTGATTTCAAGTGGTATGATAATACTAATGGCGCTTGGGCCGAACAAGTGATAAAGCGTAATGGTAAATACTATATGTATTGTCCTATCCATGGCCACGGTATAGGTGTTTTAGTCTCTGACACTCCTTATGGCCCATTCGAGGATCCTATCGGTAAGCCATTGGTTTGGCAGAAAGAGCATTGGTATGATATTGATCCTTCTCCATTTATTGATGATAATGGTCAGGCATACCTCTATTGGGGTAATCCACGTCCATATTATTGTAAGCTCAATCGTGATATGATCTCTTATTCAGGTGGTATCGTTCGCCTTGAGCCTCCTACAGATTATCAGGAAGGTCCATGGATCTTCAAGAAAGATAATATGTACTATATGGCTTTTGCTTCTACATGTTGCCCAGAGGGTATAGGATACGCTATGAGCCATTCTATCGAAGGACCTTGGGAAGCAAAGGGCGATATCATGCCACATACACATCTTAGTCGCGGTAATCACCCAGGTATTGTGCCATTTGGTGATAAGTGGTATGTCTTCGGTCTGAATTATGATGTGTGGGCCACACAACTCAAGGAACAAGGCAAGGAGTATCGTCACGCTGAACGTCGTTCAGTATCAGTCGCAGAGATGAATTTCAATGCAGACGGTACTATACAGAAAATCGACTACTGGAACCCAGAGGGTGTAAAGCAGATAAAGTGGCTCGATCCTTTTAAGCGAGTAGAGGCTGAGACTATGGCTAAGGCAGAGTGGGTTAAGACACTCAAGAGTGATAGAGGAGTCGTGGTAACAGATATTGAGAATGGCGATTATATTATGCTCCGAGGAGTGGATATGGCTGCAGGAGCTAAGAGCATTAGTGTCTCTGCTATGCCAAAGAAATCTGGCAGGATGGAAATACGTATCGATAGTGTAGATGGTGAACTTATCGGTTCGGTAGATATAAAAGGTAAACCAGACGTTTGGAAATCATTTTCTGCTAAGCTTAATGCTAAGGCAAAAGGTGTTCATAATATCTATCTAGTATTCAAAGGCGAAGATGCCAATGAGTTGTTCATTCTCGATTGGTGGAAGATGGGCAACTAAAAATGCTTATCTTTGCCCATAAGTTATGGCGAATCAATCGAGATATGCATACTTCAACCGCGACGTTAGTTGGCTGGCGTTTAACTTCCGAGTGCTCGAGGAGGCTAGGAGTACAGATATTTCTATATCTGAACGTATTAGATTCCTCTCGATTTATTCGTCCAATCTCATAGAGTTCTATAGCGTTAGAGTAGCAGAGTATCGTCAGGCTGCAACGAATAATGTTCAGATAGAAGATGTTCCGGATCCTCTGTCTACTCTTGCACAAATCAATCATATCGTTTCTGAGCAGATGCGGGAGGTAGATGATATCCTCTACACTCAGATCCGAGAGTCTCTCTGTCAGCAAGGTGTTTGTCTGCATCTTGGGGAAATGCCTCAAAATGAGACCCACCTTCAGTTTATGAGAGATTATTTCGAGAGTGAAATAATCCCTTATCTTCAACCATTGGTGCTGAGTAAGGCTACGCGCATATTCTTGCGTAATGACAGACCTTATTTCGCACTCAAAATGTATGCAAGAAATGAACGAGGTGATGGTGTGGATACTACTCCACACTATGCTCTCGTTAAATTGCCTATTCATAATTTCCCTCGTTTCGTTCAGTTGCCAGATATAGGTGATGGTATGCACCATATCGTTTTCTTGGATGATATCATTCATTTGTCGGTTCATACATTGTTTCCGGGTTATTTAATTGATGGAACATGGTGCATGAAGGTAGCACGAGACGCCGATTTGGCTTTGCTCCCTTATGCTGGTCAGGATCTTGTGGATAGGGTGCGACACTCATCAGCTAGACGAAATACTGGCGCAGAATCCAGTTTTTATGTCGACTCTACTATTGCCCCTGATCTTCTCCAATATCTGGAGGAGATGTTCTGTTTCTCATCATCAGAGACGGTTCAGGTAGGCAGATATCTATCGCTCAATCAGCTTGATCAATTCCCTAGTGAGCTGCTCAAGGATAATAAGTCGGAGAAACGCGTTTTCTTGCGACCAAAGCGAATGCTGTGTGATTCTTCTTTTTTTACAGTCATAAAGCAGCACGATCAGGTTCTCCATCTCCCTTATCAGTCGTTCGATTATGTTATCCGTTTCCTCAGTGAAGCAGCCATTGATCCTAAGGTTAAAGAGATAAAGATATCTTTGTATCGCGTATGTAATAATTCGGCTATAGTAAATGCCTTGATAGCGGCTGCTGCCCATAACCAGAAAAGAGTTACTGCGTTTGTTGAGTTGAAGGCTCGTTTTGATGAACGTAACAATCTGGAGATTGGCGAGATGCTCAAGCAGTCGGGAGTCAGGGTCATATACTCTCTTCCAAAACTGAAGGTCCATGCCAAGGTCGCTATGGTTATTCGCGAGGAGGCTGATGGAACTGATATGACATACGCCTATATCTCTACGGGTAATTTCAACGAAAAAACAGCTGAGATATATACAGATCATGGTTTGTTTACTGCAGATGAGGAGTTAACTTCCGAATTGCACGAGGTGTTTAATTATCTGGAGGATCAGAGTAAGTTGCCTCGCCTTAAGAATCTTTTTATGTCTCAGTTTAATATGGTGTATGAGTTGCGCCGTTTGATACAGACCGAGATAGCAAAGGTGAATACTGGTAATGAGGGGTACATTCTTCTTAAGATGAATGGCATGCAGAATCACATGCTTATAGATATGCTGTATGGAGCTAGCTTGGCAGGTGTGGAGATTGATCTTATAGTGAGAGGTGTCTCTTGTCTGGTGCCAGAACAGCCATATAGTCGCAATATAACAGTTAGGCGCATCATTGACCGATATCTGGAACATGGACGTGTATGGGTCTTTGGTAAAGGCGAAGATGCCAAGATGTATCTTACCTCAAGCGACTGGCTGAATCGTAACGTAGAACGTCGTATTGAATTGGCTTTCCCTGTCAAGGACAAGAGTATTCGTGACGAAATAATGTCGCTCTTGGACTTGCAGCTGAAGGATAATGTGAAGGCTCGTGTCTTGAATAAGATGCTCAAGGGTATGAAGCCTGTAGTAGGACAACAACAGCTCCAGATGAGAGCGCAAGATATGATATTTGAAGAACTGACAGCAACAAATGACAAGTAAGGACAAGAAGTTTATTGATGTTCACCATGCGAGGGTGAATAATCTGAAGAATATAGATGTTCAGATTCCGATTGGCAAACTGGTTGTAGTGACGGGTGTCAGCGGTAGTGGTAAGTCGTCTCTGGCTTTCGATACTCTCTATGCCGAGGGACAGCGTCGTTATGTAGAGAGCCTTAACTCTTATGCGCGTCAGTTTCTCGGTCGTAATAATAAGCCTGAAGTAGATTATATACATGGCATACCACCCGCTATTGCTATAGAGCAGAAAGTCAACACCCGTAACCCTCGTTCTACAGTGGGTACCTCTACCGAGGTGTATGATTATCTTAAGATATTGTTCTCTCGCATAGGTCGCACCTATTCACCAATATCTGGTGTGGAGGTGAAAAGACATACCGTTACAGATGTGGTGGATGCCATAACATCTCTGCCAGAAAATACGAAAGCTATGATCTTGGCACCCCTGAACAATCCGAATTTCGAGAGCCTCATAAGTCAGGGTTTTACTAGGATCGATGTAAAGGGAGAGACTATCAATATCTCCCCTGATAGCATACCTACCGTCAATGAACAGGTAAATCTTATTATTGACCGTGTCGTAGCTAGTAAGGAGGCAGATACAATAACTCGTCTTGCTGATTCGGTATCTACTGCCTTCTACGAAGGTATGGGCTATTGTATAGTTCGTGTATTTAATGCCGATCGTTCTTTCTCTGAGCAAGTTTTCTCTGATAAATTCGAAGCAGATGGTATTACTTTCGAGGCTCCTACTGAGCAGTTGTTTACATTTAACTCTCCAGTTGGTGCTTGTCCTCGATGCGAAGGTTTCGGTAAGATAGTTGATATTGATCCTGATCTCGTTATCAAGGATCCTAATCTTAGCGTAGCTGAAGGGTGTGTAACACCATGGTCGGGTGTTAAGTTGGGCGAATGGAAGAGCGAGTTTATGCGTCGTGTTCCTCATACAAAGTTTGATGTATATACTCCTTATAAGGATCTTACAAAGGCTCAGAAGGATTTGCTGTGGCACGGTGCTCCTGGGGTGTATGGTATCGACGACTTCTTCCAGATGGTCAAGGAGAATCAGTATAAGGTTCAGTATCGTGTTCTGATGGCTCGTTATCGAGGCAAGACTACTTGTCCAGTGTGCAATGGTACTCGTCTGCGCGTGGAGGCTGGATACGTCAAAATCAATGGTAAGAGTATTACTGATTTGGTGGAGATGTCTCTTGAGGAGTTGCAGAAGTGGTTGCATGATTTGCAGTTGACTGATTATGAAGCAGGTGTAGCAGAGCGCCTTCTTAAAGAAATCCGTCAACGCGTAGATGTACTCTGTAATGTCGGTTTGGAATACTTGACGCTCAATCGTCTGTCCAATACATTGTCTGGTGGCGAGAGTCAACGTATCAATATCGCTACTTCCCTAGGTAGTAGCCTTGTTGGTAGCCTATCTATTCTTGATGAACCTAGTATTGGCTTGCATTCAGCTGATACAGAACGACTCATCAAGGTGTTGCGCCAATTGCAGCAACTTGGTAATACGGTGGTTGTTGTAGAGCATGATGAGGATATCATTAAGGCTGCTGATCAGATTATTGATATCGGTCCAGAGGCTGGCAGATTAGGTGGCAATGTGGTATTTTCAGGTACGATAGAGGAGATGTTCAAAGCCGATACTCTTACTACAAAGTACATTACGGGACAGCTGGAAATTCCGGTTCCTCGCAGCCGTAGGGCATGGAATAAGAGTATAGTATTATCTGATTTGAAAGAAAATAATTTACAGAATATAGATGCCAAATTCCCCCTTAATTGCCTTACTGTCGTTACAGGAGTCAGCGGTAGCGGTAAATCTACTTTGGTGACTCGCATATTGTATCCTGCTCTTAAAGCTGCGTTAGGTGAAGGTGTTGAGGAGCATGCTGGCAAGATGGGTAGTATATCAGGATCTGTAAATAGTATCTTTGCAGTGGAGTTTATCGATCAGAATCCTATCGGTAAAAGTACTCGCTCTAATCCTGCTACGTACATAAAAGCCTATGACGAAATACGCAAGCTGATGTGTGCTCAGCAGTTGTCGAAGCAGAATGGATACACTACAGCGCATTTCTCTTTCAATGCTAAGGGTGGTAGATGTGAAACTTGTCAGGGTGAAGGTAAGGTTCATATAGAGATGCAGTTCATGGCAGATGTCGTATTGGAGTGCGAAGCTTGCCATGGTAAGCGTTTTAAGGATGAGATTCTTGATGTGAAGTATCGTGACAAGAATATATCCGACATCTTGGATATGACAATAAATCAGGCTATAGAATTTTTCAGCGAGCAGATGGGCCCTGCTGAACAGCGCGTTGTGAAGAGACTTCTTCCTCTTCAGGAGGTAGGTCTTGGATATGTCAAGATGGGTCAGTCTTCTAGTACGCTCTCCGGAGGCGAGAGCCAACGTGTTAAGTTGGCCGCTTTTATTGCTGAGGAGAGAATGAGACCAACGTTGTTCATTTTCGATGAGCCGACTACGGGTTTGCATTTCCATGATATCAATAAGCTAATGAAGGCTTTCAATCGTCTTATAGAGGCTGGTCACTCTATCGTGGTTATCGAGCATAACATGGATGTCATAAAGTGTGCTGATTATATCATCGATATGGGACCAGGAGCTGGTATTCACGGCGGTCAGATTGTCGCTACAGGTACCCCAGACAGCGTTACCGGTAAGTATCTAAAAGATAAACTAAAATAACTTAGTTCCCTTTATTTGATTATATTTGCGACACAAAAACGAATAATAAACAAATACTATATTTAAACATGAAAGCATACGTTTTCCCTGGTCAGGGTGCACAGTTTGTAGGCATGGGCAAGGACCTCTACGAGAATTCAGCAGAGGCAAAAGCTCTTTTTGATAAAGCAAATGAGATTCTTGGTTTCAAGATCACAGATATTATGTTTGCCGGTACAGATGAGGAACTTAAGCAGACAAAAGTTACTCAGCCAGCTATTTTCCTTCATTCAGTTATCTTGGCAAAGACAATGGGTGCTGATTTCAAGCCTGATATGGTAGCAGGTCACTCTCTTGGTGAGTTCTCTGCACTCGTAGCTGCTGGAGCAATGTCGTTCGAGGATGGCGTTAAATTAGTTTCTCAACGTGCTCAGGCTATGCAGAAGGCATGTGAAATGGCTAAGTCTACAATGGCAGCTATCATTGGTCTTGAGGATGCTGTAGTAGAAGAGGTTTGTGCAGGTATCAAGGACGTAGTTCCTGCTAACTACAACTGTCCAGGTCAGCTCGTTATCTCTGGTTCTGAGGCTGGTATTGATGAGGCATGCGCTAAACTTACAGAAAAAGGTGCTAAGCGTGCATTGAAACTCTCAGTAAGCGGTGGTTTCCACTCTCCTTTCATGGAGCCAGCTCGCGTGGCTTTGGCTGCTGCTATTGAGGCTACCAAGTTCAATACTCCTGTATGCCCAGTGTACCAGAATGTTGTAGCTAAGCCTGTGACAGATCCTGAGGAGATTAAGAAGAATCTTGTAGCTCAGCTTACTGCTTCTGTACGTTGGACTCAGACTGTTCGTCAGATGATAGAGGATGGCGTAGATTCATTCACAGAGGTCGGCCCAGGTGCAGTGCTTCAAGGTCTTATTAAGAAGACCAATCGCGAGGTGGCTACAGCAGGCGTATCTTCATTGGCCTAATAAGGCTCGATGAATCTCGAGAATTCTATAAGAATATCACAGGGGCTGGCTCCAGTCGATGATAATCGACGGAGCTGGCTCTATGTTATTTGTCTTGACGGGGCGTTCGTAAAGCCTGATGCTAAGGTTGCAGGCATAGATTGCTCCTTGATTACTAGCGGACTCGGTTTCCGCATCGTTTTCTCTCTTAAAGGGGGCGTCCCTTTCCTTTGGCGGGAACAGTGCCGCATCATCCAGGCTTGCGTAAATCAACTCTCCTTTCCTGAAGATGACCTGCCTCACTGGGATGTGTTGTACAGACAGATAGAACTCTTGTCTGCAAAAAATCATTATCCAGGTCATTCTCAAGTTATCCTTACTGTTTGGTTAGACGAGAGGGTTCACTATCTTATGCAGCAGTATCGCTTAGAGCGTAGCATATTCGATGTTAGTACTGAACCTGTTTTCTTGATGGAGTATAATGACGAACGACTCCCTGATTCTCCATATAATTGTATTCCTCGTCCAACCCTCATACATCACATGGCAAATCGTACTTTGTCTATGGGTGAGTTCAAGTGCCATGGCGCAATACTCAGAGACTCAAAGAATAGGGTAGTACAGACAACGATAGGTAATGTGTATGTCTTGGTCGATGGCGTCTTGTATACCGTGAGCCCTAATAATGGCGCATTGTTGGATGCTTTGGTTGAAACCATCGAGTATGAGGCAGGACTCCAAGGTATGCAGGTCGTATATTCTGAGGGGTTGACCGACGAATTGCTCGCTAAGTCTACTGAGTGCTTCGTCGCTTCAAATGAACATGGCATTCACATGGTATTGGGTCTGGGTGCCTATCGTTATGATAATAAGAGATTATCTCGTTTGGCAGTCTATGTCAAACAACGCCTCATATATTAACCTCTTTGTTTTAAGGGGCAAATAACGTCCAGTAACGTGCAGTAAGCAGGTGCGCAAATTTTGTTTTCTGCAAAAGGTTTTTTAATTTTGCACGTTTTATTGAACTTTCTAAACTACGTAACCTAGAACTTTACATGGCTGATCAATATAAATTTGACCCTGAGTCATTGACATATGAACGCATACATCACGGCACCAAGTATTATTTCAACTTGGTGTTGAAACATTGTGCTTATGGTATTGTCGTTGGTGGCATCTTTTTTGCTTTATATGTTTATTTCATTGACTCACCTAAAGAGAAACAACTCAAGCGCGATAATCAAGAATTACTTGCTCAATATGAGATAATGAACCGTCGCCTCGCTCAGATCGAGGAAGTGCTTGATGATATACACATGCGTGATGAGAATATCTATCGCGTTATTTATGAGGCTGATTCTATTCCTACTTCCATTCGTAAGGCTGGCTTCGGTGGAGTTAATCGATACGAGAATCTGGAGTCGATGACCAATTCCGATATGGTTATCGCCACAGCTAAGCGCCTGGATGTGGCGGCAAAACAGCTCTACGTTCAGAGCGTATCTTTCGATGAAATAGTATCTTTGGCTAAACGTAATAAGGAAATGCTCCAGTGCATCCCTTCCGTTATGCCTATCAATAACCGAGACCTGACTCGTACTGCTTCTGGTTGGGGTTGGCGTATCCATCCTATATACAAAATCAAGAAGTTTCACGAGGGAATGGACTTCTCTGCTCCTACAGGTACCGAGATTTATGCTACTGGCGACGGTGTCATAAAAACCGTACAGACGTCATTCTCAGGGTATGGTAAGCACGTCAAGATCGACCATGGTTTTGGATACGTCAGCGTATATGCTCACATGTCCGCTTTCAAATGTAAGGAAGGTCAGAAGGTGAAGCGTGGTGACGTCATCGGCTACGTAGGTTGCACAG
>JAKSLC010000071.1 GCA_024401415.1 Bacteroidales bacterium
GGGACACAAGGATTTTCAGTCCTTTGCTCTACCAACTGAGCTATGGCACCATCTTTACTTGCTATCGGCGTTGTTTCCTTCCCGATTGCGAGTGCAAAGTTAGGTACTTTTTCTGAACCTGCAAGCGTTTAGGCAACTTTTTTCAAAAAAAATCGCTTAGAGATTCTTATCGCATTGATTTTCAAGGGTAAAAAATTTCAGCAAACAACCGACATCTTTGCAAGCAAATCGCGATCAACCTGCAATTAGTATGCGAAAACAGAGAATAGCAAGACTTAGGCGACACAAACAGAGCATTCTTTACAATAGATATACATTAGAGACACGCTATAGTTCTTCGCATAATTTTTATTCATGTAGACTCGGGCTATACTCGGGCTACACTCGGGGAAGACCTTAGTTGCTCGCAGTTTTTGTATTATGTAGGTTCGGGCTAGCATAAGGAAAGTATAAGGTTGCTCGCAATTATATCAAATAAAGAGACATTAAAAAGGCTCAAACCAGAAGTCAAAAAACACGTTACGCAGCCTCTTTTTTTGAAAACAATCGCAACATTTTCTAATTCGTTTCGTATATGTCGCCAAACGAAGTTTTTTTTCGTTAATTAGTTGATAAGTGTGTTTGGGTGATTTATTCACGATGGAAGGTAGCGAGGTGATCTCGGTGCCTTTCATTTTTTATAGGAATTACCTTCAAAATTTCTACCTTTGCAATCCCAAATAGAGTAGATATGAACGCAAAAATTTTAGGCCTAATACCTGCCAGATACGCCTCGACGCGATTTCCTGGCAAGCCACTTGCTGACATTGGCGGCAAGCCGATGATACAACGAGTATACGAACGAGCAGCCAGCGTACTGGAGCATGTATACGTTGCCACAGACGATGAGCGCATTGCTACTGTTGTCAGAGCATTTGGCGGACGAGTGGTAATGACCGCAGACACACACAAGAGCGGCACAGACCGATGTGCGGAGGCTATAAATACAGTTCAAGCGGAATTGGGAGTATCATTCCATGCTGTAATAAACATACAAGGAGACGAGCCATTTATAGAGCCCACACAAATAGAGTTATTAGCGTCAGCATTTGACGACGAAAAGACAGAAATTGCGACACTAGTAAAGCCAGTTGACAATCAGTCAGACCTCACATCTCCTAACAAGCCAAAAGTGGTACTTTCAGAAGAGGGCAACGCTCTTTACTTCAGCCGTCAGCCTATTCCATACCTCAGAGGCGTGGAATTAGACAAATGGCTTGACAGCGGAGTGAAATTCTACAACCACATAGGCATGTACGGCTACCGATCAGACATACTAGCCAAGATAACAAAACTACCACTTGGCACGCTTGAGAAAGCAGAATCCCTCGAGCAGCTGCGCTGGCTTGAGAACGGCTACTCGATAAAAGTACTTGAGACCAAGCTTGAGAGCCTTTCCATAGACACGCCAGAGGACCTACAAGCCCTCAAAGACAGAGGTTTAATCTAACGAAACACATTACCATTATGCCAATCAGAATACCAGACTTGCTACCTGCAAGACAAATATTGGAGAGTGAGAACGTCTTCGTGATGAGTGAGACGCGAGCACTTCAGCAAGACATACGTCCGCTGAAGATACTGATACTCAACCTGATGCCCACAAAGATCACGACAGAGACGCAACTACTACGTTGTCTATCCAACTCACCATTGCAGGTAGACGTAGAATTCCTGCGCACCCGCACACACACCTCCAAGAACACGCCAAACGAGCACCTCAGCACATTCTACAAAGACTTTGAAGAGGTAAAAGGCCACAAATACGATGGTATGATCATCACAGGAGCGCCAGTGGAGCAGATGCAATTTGAGCAAGTGGACTATTGGAACGAGTTGGTAGACATAATGGATTGGACAAAGACGAACGTTACCAACACATTTCACATCTGCTGGGGAGCGCAAGCTGGACTATACTACCACTACGGTATAAACAAGCACCCTTTAAGTCAGAAAATGTTTGGCATTTACAAGCACAATATCATCAACCCACAAGAACCCCTCATGAGAGGATTTGACGATTACTTCTATGCCCCACACTCACGACACACCGCAGTGCGCAGTGAAGACATAAGAAGCAACGACGGATTGAGATTATTGGCAGAATCTGACGATGCGGGAGCATACATCATCATATCAGCCGACCGCCGACAGATATTTGTAACAGGCCATTCTGAATACGACAGAGACACCCTAAAAGGCGAATATGTACGTGATTTAGGTCGCGGTCTAGAGATACAACAGCCTGTAAATTACTTTCCTAACGGTGATGCCAGTGCCATACCGAATGTGATCTGGAGAGCTCACGCTCACCTACTTTACACCAATTGGCTCAACTACTACGTATACCAGGCTACACCGTACAACCTATAATTTTTAGGTTTTTTTACATTGATATATAAAAAGAATACTTAACTTTGCACCGCTTTAAGACAAAGCAAAACTAGGTTGAATCAGTAGCTCAGTAGGTAGAGCACAACACTTTTAATGTTGGGGTCCTGGGTTCGAACCCCAGCTGGTTCACTCTCACCAAGGTGGGAAACGAGTTTTTACATTAGGTCGAATCAGTAGCTCAGTAGGTAGAGCACAACACTTTTAATGTTGGGGTCCTGGGTTCGAACCCCAGCTGGTTCACTTTATTAAGGTAAGGTTATTTATTAGGTTGGTAAATGTAAAACCCCGTAAGAGATGTGATATTTCTTGCGGAGTTTTTTTTATCAATCAGAAATGAATATCTTTACGATGCGAAATAGACAATAAGAATTCTTACAAACGCTACTACTTATGTGTGGAATAGTTGGATACATTGGGGGCAGAACTGCATACCCTATCCTCATAAAAGGCCTTCAGCGCCTAGAATATCGCGGATATGACTCTGCAGGTATCGCACTTGTCAACAATTGCAATATTAACACTTACAAATGCCGTGGCAAGGTAAAAGACCTAGAGAAGCTCATAGGCACACAAGATATATCAGGTTCGATTGGCATAGGACATACACGTTGGGCGACACACGGTGCACCAAACGATGTAAATGCGCACCCACATGTATCCATGCATGGGAAATTTGTTGTAGTACACAATGGCATCATTGAGAACTACACATACATAAAGAACATCCTGACAGAGAAAGGATATAAATTTATCAGTCAGACTGACACAGAAGTACTAGCGAACTTCATAGAAGACATCTACCTTACGAAAAAATGTTCGGCAGAAGAGGCAGTCCGCACGGCTCTTCTTCGTATCATCGGTGCGTATGGTCTAGCCATTATCTGTACAGATGAGCCAGACAAGCTATTCGGCACAAGAAAAGGTTCGCCACTAGTATTAGGCATTGGCAAAGGAGAGAACTTCCTAGCATCTGATGCTACTCCTATAGTAGAGTACACAGACAAGATGATATACCTCAACGATGAGGAACTTGTCATTGCCACAGCAGATGAGATCCGTTTGACAAACATACACGAAAACGTTGACAAGCAGATCAACGTGACAAAGGTAGACCTCAGCATAGACAATATTGACAAAGGCAACTTCCCACACTATATGCTCAAGGAGATTCACGAGCAGCCACTTACTATAGCAGATACGCTTCGTGGTCGTCTTCTTCCTGATGCGCATGAGATTCATCTAGGAGGTATTGCAGACGTCATGCCCCGCCTTATGCAGGCTCACCGCATCATAATTGTAGCCTGCGGCACATCATACTATGCAGGCATGGTAGGAGAATACCTCATTGAGGAATATGCCCGAATAAGTGTTGAGGTAGAATACGCATCGGAATTCCGCTATCGCAACCCAATCATAACACCAAACGACGTTATCATAGCAATCAGCCAGTCTGGCGAGACAGCAGATACACTTGCAGCCATACGCATGGCGAAAGAGCAAGGAGCCCTAATACTTGGCATCTGCAACGTAGTAGGCAGCAGCATAGCCAGAGAGACAGACGCCGGCATATACACACATGCTGGTCCGGAGATTGGCGTTGCGTCGACCAAAGCATTTACAGCACAAGCTGTGGTAATGACCCTTCTTGCCCTCCAACTTGGCAAGAAAAAAGGAGTTCTTTCGGAAGAGCGCTACAAAGCATTCATTGACGAGTTAGTAAACGTGCCTGCAGCTATCAACCGCATACTTGCAGACGAGGACAAGATACGCGAGATAGCAGAGAAATACCGTTCGGCAAGCAACTCGATTTACCTTGGTCGCGGCTTGCTATACCCAGTTGCGCTTGAAGGCGCGCTAAAGCTCAAAGAGATATCCTACATCCACGCAGAAGGATATCCAGCAGCAGAGATGAAGCACGGTCCGATTGCCCTTATTGACAACCTAATGCCAGTATTTGTGCTTGCCACAAAAGACAAGTACTACGAAAAAGTTGTCAACAACATTCAAGAAGTAAAGGCACGACAGGGACAAGTTATTGCCGTTGTAACAGCTGGCGATACCGTTATCCGTAAGATGGCCGATTACGTTATAGAGATACCACATACGGAGGATCCATTCATTCCACTTTTGGCAGTTATACCATTGCAGCTATTCAGCTACTATGTAGCAGTGATGCGAGGCTGTAATGTAGATCAACCACGCAATCTGGCTAAGAGTGTGACAGTTGAGTAATCCGCCGTTATAAATATCACATCATGGAATCTACAAGACAAAAGAAAATATCGCGTCTGCTACAGAAAGAGACAGCAGAACTCCTACAACAAGAACTTAGAGAGCTCACATTAGGCGCTATGGTAAGTATAACCATATCCCGAGTATCAAGCGATTTGAGTCAAGTTAAATTCTACATTTCTGTATTTCCTACAGAAAAGACCAATGCAGTACTAGAGAACTTCAACCAAAACATACACCGCATACGTTTTGGCATTGGTCAGCGTGTAGGCAAGCAACTTCGCATAGTACCTAGTCCTATATTCTTCATTGACGACAGTCTTGATTACCTGGAGAATATAGACGAATTGCTCAAGAAATAACATATCTCCTCCATGCAGTACGACACAATTAAGCGAAGCCTTGGTTCGGTAGTCAGTCACGCTCCATGGATGCGAGTACTATTCTACCATTTATTAGACCTACTACTTCTCCGCACATGGCACATAAAGCGGGCTCTAAACAGATGGAGCAAGCAGGCACCATCTGCATCAATACTAGATGCGGGAAGTGGATTTGGGCAATATACCTACGGCTTATCGCAACTTAAGAAGACGTTCAGCATACTTGGAGTAGATGTAAAGGAAGAGCAAATTGCTGACTGCAACAAATTCTTCGACAAACTTGGTCTATCAGACAGAGTTCATTTTGAGACCCAAGACCTAACCAGATACCAAAAAGTCAACGGGTACGACCTGATACTATCTGTAGACGTGATGGAACACATATTGGAAGACGAGCAAGTATTCCGCAACTTCCATGACTCCATGAAAGAAGGCGGAATGCTTTTGATTTCCACCCCATCAGACTTAGGCGGATCGGACTCAGACGAACATGAAGAGAACGAAGCCCATGGATTTATAGACGAGCATGTACGAGACGGATATAACATCGAAGACATTCAAGAGAAACTATGCAAAGCAGGCTTCAAAACGGTTAACGCCAAATATTCATACGGCACATTCGGTCATATTTCATGGATACTTTCCATGAAATGGCCTATCACCATGCTAGGCTTCAGCAAGGCATTATTCATCATATTGCCATTCTACTACATCGTATTCTTCCCATGGTGCCTAATCTTTAATCTTATAGACCTATACACCAATCACAAGGCAGGAACAGGTCTGATAGTAGAAGCCTACAAATAGACGATATGCGAATACCTGTACTAATAGCATGGCGCTACCTATTTGCCAAGAAATCTCAGAATATCATAAACGTGATATCTTGGATATCGCTACTTGGCGTTCTTGTAGGCAGTGCAGCCATACTCATAGTACTAAGCGTATTCAATGGATTGCACTCCTTCATCGGATCGTTATTCGGAGCCTTCGACCCTGATTTAAAGATAGAGGTAGTTGAGGGGAAAGTATTCCAGGGAACAGACTCCCTGCTGAGCATAATAAGGACGACAGACGGAGTTGAGTCGGCCACATGTTATCTGACAGACAATGCGCTATTGAAGTACGACCAACGTCAGATGCCAGCACTTGTAATGGGAGTAGACGACTACTTTGATGAAGTTACGCACATTGACAGCATCACGACATGCGGAGAATTTCCTATTTGGGATAATAACGACAACAACAGTTGTGCTATAGGCTATATACTTGCCCAGCAACTAGGGACCAACCCTATGGCATTCTCCAATCAGCTCATAATATATGCGCCCAAACGAGTAGGCAACATAAATATGAGCAACCCAGAGCAGTCGTTCATCAGACAGATATCCACAGTTGCCAGCACATTTGCTGTACAACAAATAGACTATGACTCGCAATACGCCATAATAAGTCTAAAACAAGCCCGCAAACTATTCTGCTATACAGATAAAGAGGTATCAGGAATAGGAATAAAAATAAAGGGCTCAGCAAAAATAGACCAAGTACAGAGAGCGCTAAAAGACAAGTTAGGGGATACTTTATCAGTAAAAAACAGATGGGAACAGCACTCCTCATTCTTCCGCATGATGGAGGTAGAGAAATTCATGGCATTCCTAATACTACTATTTATACTTGCCATAGCGGCCTTTAATATAATAGGCACGCTATCGATGTTAATCTACGAAAAGAAAGAGAGTATATTCATACTCAAAGCCATGGGAGCGACCAAACAAACAGTCACCCGAGTATTTCTATTCGAAGGATTACTAGTTTCTATAGGAGGGGCGCTAATAGGACTAATACTAGGAATAATATTAGTATTGGTGCAGCAACACTTCGGAATAATAAACTTTCATAACGCAGCATCATACATACTTGATGCGTATCCGGTAGAACTCATGGGCTCTGACATACTGATAGTATTTATATCAGTAGTCATAGTAGGCTACCTTGCTGCCTGGTACCCAGTACATACGATAGTACACAAATACTACGACGAAACAAAATAAAGGAATTGTCATTTATTATCCAGAGACATTTCAAACGAAACGCAAGGCAAGCCATCGCTATTCTTCAAAGTACCCTCTGCCATATTACGATATGCATACCGCACACTCCTAGGGTTAGGCACCGCATGTGAGAATACTGCAATCTCATCATCCTTAATAAACGATGTAGCGATGTAATACTCGCCATCTTCACCCGCCACCTCAAATTGACACTTACTCGTATCGACAGACATACCATCAGAATTATTGAAACGGACGACAAGCAAAGAAGACGAAGAGCTAAGCGACACAGGCTCTGGTCCAGCATCGTTAACCATGTTATAACCATAAGTACGAGACAACGCCATACGAGCCAACCTCTCCCCTACTGGTCTTTTATAAGGAGTATGGAACCCCTTCCACCCCAGATCCATGGTAGAAACCGTACCACACTTAGACTTCCCCTTTGTCACCTCATACTGAGCCTTTCTCACACCTAAGATACTTGTTGAAGTAGGTTCATCTCTATAAGCTGCGACACTAGGAATAGCTTGAATCTGATAGAAAGAGATATCATTACCCAAATAAGACTTGAAGGTTCTAATATTTGCATCATTTATGTCATAATAAGTACCATACTCATCCGACTCATTATGTTCACCATGATACCATAATACGCCACGCAAGGCGACATGATGGAAAGGAGCCAACATACCATTAACAGCAACAGTAGGCATAAACTCATCATACGCCCTCTCTGGCATAGGAGCATCTTGCAACTCATCGAAATTCAAATCGAGCATATACAGATTATTCCCCTGCTTAATACCAGTCATTCTATACGCCCACAAACCATCGATAAAAAGAGGGCGAACATCTTCTCTTCCAGCCAAAGCAATACGCATCCTGCCATCCGGGCAACCCTTAAAGCCACCCTCTCCGCCAGTATTAATAACACGTACAGCTATAGTAAAATAGTGTGTCTTAATAGAACTACCCTTAATAGTATATACACGATCGAGATCATACTCATTAACAGCCATGTGATTCCCTACTTCATAACCATTGAAATAAGTAACATCCCTATCGTCAATATATCCTAAATGAAGTTCCAGATCCTTTCCAATCCAGCTTTTAGGGATAGTATCACTTTTTATATACCAACAGATACCCTGCAACGAATTTAGTGGTGTTTTATTCCACATAGAAGGCAACATCATTGTTGACCACGAGCTATAATCGTAATCTGACATCAATATTGTCTCATCCTTATAATCCATACGATTACCCTTGTACGACACGAAAGGATCCTCACCGTTAGGGCCGTACTTCAGTTTTTTATTCTTATGAGACTTGAGCCAACCTTCATACGTATCAACTTCCTTCGTTGCCTTATCCATTATCTCTTTCCAGTTCTGGCTATAAGAACCTACGGCATAGTTGGGCATTTTATCAACAGATATCCAAGACTCGGCCTTAGACTCGCTCAAAGTAGATATGAGCACACCGACAGGAACCTGCAAACTATCGCGCAACTGCCTAGCGAAATAATAAGCGACAGCGCTGACATCCTTTCGGTCGAGAGAATCATATAACCAACGTCCATTAATATCAGACAAAGGACGCATTGAATATTGAGGTTCAGCCTTATAGAAACGCAGAAGAGGATCTGCTTCATCATTTAAGATAGAATTCAAGCCACCATCTATGGTATCTGGAGGCCATCCGCCAATTGGGAATGCCATAAACGATTCACCAGAAGCCATCCAAACCTCGCCTATCAAGACATCAGAGATTACCACTCTTTCCTCATCAGTAGACAAAACAATTTTATGTCTCTTATCATCACTTTGAGGAGTAACAATAAAGACTTCCCATATACTATCATTTCTAGTAGTAGAAGAGAAAGTACAATCCCAGTCGACCTCGACCTTTACGCTAGCGCCAGGAGTAGACTTACCCCACAGACGAGTCTGAGAATTCTGCTGAAGGACCATACCATCTGACAAATAAGACGAAGGCAGCAGCACAGTTTCTCTACGAGAGCACGCCAAGCACAAAGTCGAAAGACAAACGAGAACAAGAAGTCGTATGATGTTCATTTACTTATTGCTAATTTTAGAGAGCCAATCGAATAACTCATTGAGTTTGTAATCACCATTATGAGCCTCGCCCCATTGGAAAGCGAAATTCACGTCCACACCAAGGACATTCAGTTTATGCTTCAACAACAGCACAGTAGGGAACGAAGTATCTCTATCCAAAGTACCATAGCGAATATACCAATGGCGGCACAAAGACTGATTCTTACCGATATAATTCATAGGATTCATAAGACGGACGCGCCACCTAACCTCCTCGCTAAGAGTTTTGCTACCATCGAGTTGATTCAGCATAGAAAACTCGGTAAAATTAGCATCCTTTCCATCAGAGGTACCGAAGAGCTTATTTTCGAAAGTACCACGCTTTGACACGACATTCTGAGCGTCAAAAGCGGGAGGAGTCTTCAAAGGCTGTGCGCCAGCTATATAATGAATGAACTTATGGAGATTTACAGTAGAATCTGCTACTACTACCCCTATTTCAGGAGGTATTACCTGACCTTCGCGAGTTGCCTTAAAAGCAGCATTTAGTATACTATTACGCATCCACTTCTCCATATTTTCCTCAGATACTCCCTGAGATTCAAGATAAAGAGGGAACATAGATGCCAGCTGTCCGGACAAATACGACTGTCTATCTGTAAGACCTCGAACATCATTAGTAATACTAAAGAGCCACTCGTAAGCCATATCAGAATTCTCGAGATTTGTGATAGGGCAATATGAGACGACAGCCCACACATCATCCTTGGCATCAGCCGCGCCCATCAAACTAAGAGGCAGAGCATAATCGCTATGATTAGCAGATGAGCCCAACAAGGCAACCATAGCTCCGCCAGCACTTGTTCCGCTTGCTATTATACGATTAGCATCACCAGGCATTATTGAGTCATTAGCGTGAAGATACCTAACGGCAGCCTTGAGATCCAATATTGCTTCGGGGGCGCGACCATTATAGAAATCATCTACAGTAGAATTCCACCCCCTACAACCTGCGACACAAACTACATACCCCTCGGCCAAAGCATACCCGGTAGCGTCCGTTGCAGAAGGAGCCTTAGCCTTGGAGGCCATATAACCAGCTGTGTATGTCTTGAACAATATAGGGGGATTTTCTTCTCTCAGATTATGCGGCACATATATATTCAGGTATTGATATGCAGAGTCTACTACTCTAGACACATAATGAACCTTCTCGTATGCAGTATACTTAACCACCACGTCATCAGGCATTACCAACGATCTCTGATCCCCATTGATACTAGTATCCCACTTGAGTCGGCCCTCTTCTTTTTGGCACGACCCAAACAGCACCGTAGAAAGTACTAAAAGGAATATATATTTAATACTATGTGTATCATTCATATCACCTGCAGAATAGTAGACCACAAATATATATATTATTTACACGCAGTAACACAACTCTTCTTTTTTTAACGATGATAATAGGAACTTTTGTTGCCAAATGCACTATAGCTCAAAAAAAACTTCTACATTTGCACCCGAAACAAGAAAAGGCCTTATAGTTCAAGGGATAGAACGAAAGTTTCCTAAACGATTTTTAAGCTTGTTTATTTGCGAGAACGGTAGCATATAGAGTGATTATTAATTGATATTTACTCAAATTTGTTACTCAATGAAGCAGGTATTTGTTGATGATGTTTCAGCTCAATTCTACCTTCGCGACAAACGGAAAGAATATACAACTATTGACATGCTCATCAGAGTCGATAGGAAGTTGTATAAGTACTGCACTGGACTAAGGGTTGCAGTTGCAGATTGGCATGTCAAGCATCAAGTTGCAGTATCAGGTCATAAACATAGCGCATTAAACAAAAGAAACAATGAAATTATAAACGTTCGACTTGATGATATAAGAAATAGAATCAACAAGGCTAAAGTATATTATTGCGCGCATTGTCAAGATAGAACACTAACCCTAACACAGGTAATAAGAAAGTATATGAGGAGAGGTGATGTCAAACATAATGATGTACTCGAATTGTTCAAGGACTTATTTGCCAATGAGTACACTAATCGTTCCGACAAGAACGAAGTTGAATGCTCGATAAATCTGTTCTCTAAATTCTACGAATCAAACAAAGTTAGTATTGCATCGGTTGCGAAGAAGTCTTACTTCTTACAGTTTAAGGATTTTGTTATCAAAGAGTGCGCAGGACTAAGCGCGACGACTGCGAATCACAGGATGGGAGTGATAATTACATTTGTGAACAAGCTTGATGATAGAGGGTATATTGACGGCTCGAATGAATTACGAAATTGGAACGGCTACAAACTAAAGAATGACACGGCAAAGGATAATATACCGTTCTTGCATAACGAAGAGGTGATGACATTGTTCAGACATACTTGCAACAAACAAGAAGACGAGAAATATAAGGACGTGTTTCTTCTTGAGTGTGCGACAGGGCAACGTATATCTGACATCGAGAATATCTCGGACAAGATACAACGATTGGGGAACAGATATGTACTTGACATAATCACAAAGAAAGAGAATAAGCGCGTCAAGTGTAGTGTCATCTTTCAGCTCGCCCTTGACATACTGTCTAAGTACAATTTCAAAATGCCTCATGTCAATAAAGACCACCTCAACAAAAAATTGAAGGTAATATGCAAGGAGGCTGGCTTAAATCGCATATGGACGACCTCAAAGCACAGAGTTGGGCAACAAAAAACAGACGTCGAGCAGAAGTATTTATATGAGGTCATCACTTCTCATGTCGGAAGGCATACGTTTGATTCGCTATTGAAGATGCGAGGTTGGTCGACAGATAAAATATCGTCGTACGCAGGGCATAATTCAGACATGGTCGAGCGCTACACAACAGCTTGCACGGACGTTGATACTATGCATTACGAGGAAGTACGCAAGAATAATATAGACGACATTGTACTAACTATAGAAGAGTTCGAGGAGCGAAAAAAAACTAAAGAAAATGTAGACAACAAGGAATTACTGCTTGCAATCAAGGAAGTTAGTTTCAAACTTGGTTTTGGTGTCAACGACATTAGGGGAGACGTTGACATGAGAATCATTCGTGACAAGATTATGAATAATGATGTCACGTGGGAAACTATAGATACAGAGAAGATGAGAATTATATGCAGATATGTATACCTGTTTTCGGCATGGACTAACGACGTGGAAATGGTGTTGACGATGGAGCGGAATCTCTACGTATTAGGGATTTACAAACAAAAACATTGCGCGAATAGGGCTCTTGTCGAGGCACGCTTTAGCGACATAATTAACAACAACGTACGAGACATATACGGTATAGACAGATGGATTGTAGGGTCGTATGCCAACCCTGTCGATTTCATTTGACAAACTCTTTTTTTAGACGTTGTACTGTTGACAGACTTACGTCATAGAGCTTCGCTATATCCCTCATTGATTTGCCCTTTCTAAGGTCTCTTAGCACCTCGGCATACTGCTCTTTCTTCTGCTCATCAGACTTCCTATACCCGACTTTTCTACCTAGCTTGCCACCATCTGCGATGAACTTAGCACGACCTGAGTTCAACCTAAACTTGATATTCTCCCTCTCCATCTCAGCACAGACTCCAAGCACGCTTACCATGATAGGTGTAATCAGACTTGGTTTCCCATCACTACCAAGCAAGCTGATTCCTTCCTTCTGGAAGTATACGTTCAACTGAGCATCAACGCATTTTTTGATTGTCTCCTGTAGTTCCCAAACATTTCTGCTAAGACGGCTCATCTCACTCAGAAGGAGAACGCTCACCTTATTACTAAAGCAGAACTCCAAGCACTCAGCCAAGACAGCTCTCTCTTCATTCTTCTTAGCTCCGCTGATATGCTCTTCATACTTGCCTGCTATCACCAAGCCAGCCTTGTCAGCATATGACGACAAGTCGGCAATCTGACGTTCTGTGTTCTGTCGGTCAGTAGTGCTACTAACTCTTGCATATATTACAGCAGTCTTATTCATGTCCTATCCTCCGATTAAATGTTCAACACCTTCTGTATCAGGAATAAAGATACGAAATCCGCCTGAGATATCCAAATAAATCAAAGATTAAACTGAATACAGAATATAGGTGTGTTCAATGGTTATAATGATTTATTTGAATACATTTAAAGTTTGAATACAATCATCTATGCAATTGTGATAAATATATTGAGTAGGGAATTAAGAGGGAGATTGTTTGTTGTCGTTAATACGTTCGTTACTTTTCTTTACTCATGATTCAAGGGGTGTGTTTTAGATGTACCCCTTGAATCGATTTTTGGAGTGTCCCGTGTTTTGGATGAGATGTGTACTATATATAGATTTTTCCAAAAAGCGGGACACAACACAATTCCATCCTTTCAAAGACAAATTCGCCTACGAAAACACCTCTCTTGACGTGTCTCTCGGTCTTGACAGTGCGGTTGCGAGCAAGTACAATGAGGTCAAGAAGGAAGACGGCAAATACTATCTTGATGACGCCTCCCTCTCAATCCGTGTGCATGGTGAAGGAACTGACTATGAATGGATGCGCCTAAATAACTGCAAGGTCGGTTTCAAGCATGGCAATGGGGATTCGAAAGACACTGAGTTCAAGAGGTATCCCGAAGAAGATGTGAAGGATTCAACTTCAGTCCAAAAACTGCACGAAACAGTTAACGAAACCACTACCTCAATGCGAGCGTTCAAAAAAGGGGAAGGTGTTGATGCAAGCACCATATACCTCACGGATGCAAGCGTCAGCACAACCACATGTGGCGAGGGAAAGTCCGTGAGTGCGACATCTCTGTTTGACAGCAAAGTGTGGAGAAAGGTCGGTGACAAGTTCTATCCGTGGTGGGTGAAGCTGACGTACTATAAGGTCACTGACCCTAATGGATGGCAAGAAGACGTAATTAACGCGTCGGCATTAACACAATCTGATAGAGTTTTATCCATACACAGTAATGAAGAATATAAGTTGAAGGAAACTACTGATAATCTTGAGGGGTACACGTTCAAAGGATGGGTAGTAGATAATATAGAAAATACGACTAACGTGACACCTACCAAGGATATAAATGCGTATGCGAAGTATAATGTGCAGAAGTGGACAGTAAACCAACCATCTACAACAAATGGCACTGCGAATGTGACACCAAGTGGCGAACAAAAATACAAAACCGATATGACGTTA
>JAKSLC010000072.1 GCA_024401415.1 Bacteroidales bacterium
AATGCAGGTTTGCTTACATATCCTACTCGTATGGCGGCAGATATTTTGATACATCCCGCCCTTAAGGTCCCTGGAGGCAAAGATCAGGAGCAGAATATGGAGATGGCTCGTAAGTGTGCTCGCCGTTTCAATAATATTTATGGCGTAGAGTTTTTCCCAGAGCCTCAGTCATTCTATTTCGCTAAAGAGGCTATTAAGATACCTGGACTCGATGGTTCTGGTAAGATGGGTAAGAGTGAGGGTAATTGTATCTATCTGAAAGATGACGCTAAGACTATAGAGAAGAAGGTGAAGAAGGCCGTTACTGATGCAGGCCCAACTGAGCCAAATTCAGAGAAGCCAGAGGTTATCAAGAATTTGTTCACTTTCCTAAATATAGTGTCTGCTCCAGAAACAGTGCAGTATTTCGAGGAGAAGTGGAATGATTGCTCTATTCGATATGGAGATTTGAAGAAGCAGCTCGCTCAGGATATCATAGGTTATACAGAGCCTATTCGTGAGAGAATCAATGAGTATTCCGCAAATAAGGAGCTCTTGAAAAAGGTGGCTGAACAAGGTGCAGAAAAGGCTCGTGAAAGCGCCAGAAAGACCCTTTCTGAGGTGCGTCAGATTATCGGTTTTAAGGTGTATTAATTTACACTAATCGCAATATACATATAAATAACAAAGGCGAGGAGAAATCCCCGCCTTTGTTATTTGGACTATTCGCCAGTTTATTTCTTTGTAATTATCTTACAGTCGGCTGGTTGACGTATATTCTCGTCAAGAATAATCTCAGAGATAGAATCTGCTACAATTTTTCCAGTGGTAGGGTTCTTTACACTCGCAATGTTGCTCTTGATTGTTGCATCCACTGATGAGTACTCGAATGCTAAATCTGCATCATCACCCATCGTACAGTCTATCATTACAAGATTGTCGGCATAGCATAATGGTTGCGTGCCTGTAATGTGGCAGTTCTCCATACGGAGATTTTTGCAGTACCATGCCAGGTACTCTCCTTTTACAGTACAGTTGCGAAGCGTAACGTTCTCCGTATTCCAAAATGCATCTTTTGTGTCAAGGTATGAGTCTTCTATAAGAATGTTTTTGCAATATTGGAATGAGTATTTGCCTTGGAATTTGAAGTTGCGACATACGATATTCTCACTATGGAGGAATAGGTAGTCTCCATTGTGAATCTCAACATTGTTGAGTTCAATGCCTCGGCAGAACCAAAAGTACTCAATAGCATTGTTTACTTTGGAATCTGACATCTTGATGCGGTCTAACTCGCGTAGCGCTTTAGGTGAGTCAAATACTGTATTGGTTATCTCAAGGTCAGAAGAGTACCATAGAGCAGCACGTGCATCATCTCCAAATTTGCAGTTGTTTATCTTCACTCCTTTGTTGCACCAGAATGGGTATCTTCCCTCAAATGTACAACTCTCAGCTATGACGTTGTCGGTCTCTTTGATGGCCGATTCACCAACACCAATGGTGATGTTGACTAGCTCAATGTCTTTGGTGTTGTAAAATGGACGCTCGCCATCGTACTTCTGATTTTCAAAACGTGTCATTGTGTGTGGTAATAATTTTAGGTGTTTATAAGAACACCCAAGTCAAAGTTGGCTTGGGTGTAGTATTTAGCTCGCCTGATTCTCTTCTATTCGCTTACATACTTCATTCGTCAGGTCTTGGTACGATCTGGAATTAGGGTATATAGGCTTAAGAAATTCTACCTTTACTGGTTTCGGACGTGGGAATATCGAACCCTTAGGCATGGCCTCGAACGCTCCTTTGATGCTGACTGGTACTACAGGTACACCAAGTTCTTTGGAAAGAATGGCAAATGTCTTTTTAAACTCGCCAAGTTTTCCATCGTTGGTACGTGTGCCTTCTGGGAATATGATGATATTCTTTTTCTTCTTCAGAGCCTCTCCTAATTTCTGTATCGATTCTTTGATATTGTTCATATCTAGAACAATGACATTGTGGTGGTCGGCTATGAATTTAGTAATTGGTCTGCGTACATGCTCTTCTTTGGCATAGAAGTAGGTGTTTTTGATGCTGCGCCATTTCAGGAACGACATCACGAAGAGCCCGTCAAGGAAACTCTGATGGTTCGGCGCGTAGATAACTGGTCCGTCGGCAGGAATGTTGTCTGCGCCTTTGCTCGAGAGTTTGAAGTACAATTTGAATAGAGGCTTGGTAATTGTCATAAAGATATTACCTGTTGCCCATGTTTCAGGGAGTCTGACTTTAGCATGTTGCTTCAGTATCTGTGCCCAGTCTACTTTCTCTACTTCAATACGTGTCTTAGATTCTGCTACCCATGCAGCCATTGCCCCAACGCTAGCGAAGCTGGCAATCTGCTCTGTCGTGACTTCAAGCCCGAATGTGTTTTGTAGGAATACTTGGAGACCGACTTTATCGAGCGAATCAAAGGCAAGATCCATCTCAATATGTTTCTCAGGTGTTACCTTGCAGTGTTTCTCTTCCTCTATGTAGTCGCGGATGACACAATACTCTTTTGTCATATTCTCTTCTGATTTAATGTCTTCCGCTGACTTTGGATTAGATGTATTGTTCTTTTTCTCGATTTCTTCTAATATCTGAGGTAGACGGAATCGCTGAAGCTTGTCGAGTTTAGTGCGAGGTAGTTCTCCTCTGTATATGCTAAAGCTCATTATCTTCTTGTAAGGGGCTACCTCTTTGTTGTATGGCTCAATGACATCCCATTTTATTTTCTCACGGATCTGGTCGTCTGTCATGGTTGATGCTAGCACATCTGTAGGAACTATGATGGCATGAAGAAGGTCCGCATTCGGCATGACACCGCACTCTTTTATCATTGCAGCATAGTTCTCTATCTTGTATTCAACCTCATGTGGGTTGACGTTCTTTCCGTTCGAAAGTACTATGATCTCTTTTCGTCTGCCTGTTATGAATAGACGTTGCTTGTCGTCAAGGTATCCTAAATCACCTGTGTATAGCCATCCGTCTTTGAGTACTTGCGCTGTCTCTTCAGGACGGTTGTAGTAGCCTTTCATGATGTTTCGGCCTTTCGCGCAGATCTCTCCATCTCGTATTTCTACTTGTACCGATGGCATAGGCTGACCAGCCGATCCTGGTAATAGCTTATGAGGACGGGTGAATGTAATGATAGGTGAAGCTTCTGTCATGCCGTAGCCTTCAAGCAGGTCAAAGCCGAGTGTCTTGAGGTTCTTGGCTATAGGAGCATCAAGCGCCGCACCTCCGCTTACAAGGAACTTTACGTGACCTCCCATCTTCTTGTGGACCTCTCCAAAAACAAGTTTCGAGAGCCATGCCCACTGAAGTTTCTCACAGATTTTGTACATGGTACGACCGGCAGCACTGGCATTTACTTTGTCCATGATGCCTTTGACGAGTGTCGCGTACAAGCGTGGAACTCCTATTATCATGTTGACTTTGTGGTCCTGTAGCGTCTTCATTAGGTCGCCTGCTGCCATGGACGGACAGAAGGCAATGCTTCCACCTGTCGTTAATGGCGCAACTAACGTGCCTAAGAACGGAAGGATGTGGTGTAATGGCAATAGCGCCATAGTAATCAAACCTTCTTGGAAGATCTTCACTTCGTCAGATACAGCACCGATATTGGCCATTATATTGTCAAAGGTAAGCATAACGCCCTTTGGAGATCCAGTGGTTCCGGATGTATATACAATAAGGGATATGTTGTCCTTGTCGTATCTGAACTCCTCCGGTTCAATGACGTTTTCTTTGCAGATGGCTTCCTTTTCTGTCTCGTCAATGTTGATGACGTTAGGTTGGTGCGTAGACAGTTTAAGCGCTTCTTGTGCAAGCGCTATGCGACCGTCAGATACAAACATCGACTCTGGCTTGCAGTCGTCTATAATGTATGCTATATCTGTAGCAGTCGATGTGGCATCTACCGGAACGGTTATTGCTCCAGTCTGCCAAATGCCAAATACAGCGTATGTCCAAGCAGGCCTATTTTCACTTAGGATCAATACTTTCTCTTGTCCGGTAATGGACAACGAGAATGTCTTAGCACGGGCAAGTAGTTGCTTGTATGTAACATTCCCACTCTCCGCTCTAAGGGCTATTTTATCAGAAGGGTATAACATATTTCTGCTTTTATTATGCTATCAGTTAGCTATGTACGACATCAGTTGTTCGTAGCTTCGACGCATTTTGTCTTCAATCTGCATCATGGCATCTTCATTGTCGGTCCACGCTTCATAGCCGTGTCGTTGCAATGTCATGATCGCGTATAGTGCTTCTTGTGTAGATATCTTGGTGTAGACCTCTATATATCCATCATCAGTTCTCCTTGAACCGATACTGAGAATTTGCAAATTTTCATTTTCTATGATGGTACAGAGTTTCGTGATGAGACGATCTTCTGGTGTCGTCCTGACAAAAATTATTGCCCCATCTTGAGCCCATTGCAGTAGGCCTATCTGTTGTTCTCTGTCCTTTTTTATTTCGGTAACGACGCTTTTTGACATTTCGTGTTCCGTTTTTATTTATACATTTGCATCGCAAAAGTAGACAAATCCTAGGTACTTTGCAAACGCAAGACCTTAAGAGATGTTTATTATATATAAAAGACAACAACGAAGAGCAGTATTATGACGAAATTAAGTGTCAATATCAATAAGATTGCAACAATCAGAAATGCTCGTGGCGGGAATACTCCTGATGTAGTATTGGCAGCTAAACGTATACAGGAGTTCGGTGGTGAAGGTATCACTGTTCACCCTCGCCCTGATGAGAGACATATCAGATATGCCGATGTGTTCGCTATCAAGCCTGTTATTACCACAGAGTTCAATATCGAAGGGTATCCTTCAGAAAAATTCATTGAGTTGGTTCTAAAGGCTAAGCCTACTCAGGTTACTCTCGTCCCTGACGCCCCTGATGCTATCACTTCAAATGCAGGTTGGAATACTAAGGCTAATCAGGAAATGCTTACTGATATAGTTTCTAAGTTTTCCGAGGCCGGTATCAGAACTTCAATTTTTGTTGATGCTGATGTCGAGATGGTCGAGTATGCAGCTAGAATCGGCGCAGATCGTGTAGAACTTTATACAGAGCCTTACGCATCTGGATATAAGGCAGATAGAGCTGCTGCTATTAAGCCTTTCATAGAGGCCGCTGAGTATGCTCGTAAAAAGGGCCTTCAGGTTAATGCCGGACATGATCTGAATTTGGATAATCTCGCTTATTTCTCAGAGTGTATTCCTTTCGTTAAGGAGGTTTCTATAGGCCATTGGTTGATTTCTGATGCCCTCTATTTCGGTTTGGAAAAAACCGTGGAAATGTACAAGAATTGCCTTAAACAGGATAAATGACTTAGGGTTGAAGGGTAAATGCTTATTATAGTTTGTTTTATACACTGAAATAATGTATATTTGAACCCGAAGCAACACAAAATGATTAGTTATTTGAATATATCTAGAGTAGTATATGTCCTTCTGTTATCTCTGTTCTCTACGATCGCTGTAGCCGGTCAGGAGTCTGCTGATACAATTAACCAGACTGTGGATGGTAAGAAGTCTGGTTACTGGCGTATCACGTCTAAGAATGGTAAGGTAAATGAAGGGTGTTTCGTCAATGGCAAGAAGAATGGTCGTTGGAAAACTTTACGTCAGGATGGTTCAATAGAGAGTTTCGTTACTTTCAGTCAGGGAGTGCCAAAGGGGTTGGCTATCTATTACCACAAGAATGGTAAGATAATGGAAGAGGGCTTCTGGAATGTCGACCACTGGGAAGGTACTTACACAAGAAATAACGAGAAGGGTGTTAGAGCTGTAGAGTTTACTTACAATAACGCCGGCAAAAGAGAAGGCCCGCAGATCTATTACCACCCTAATGGAAAGGTAATGTTCGAAGGTAATTGGAGCGATGGTAAAATTCAGGGAGCGTTGTCTATATATGACGAGGATGGCGTGAAGTGTATGGAGAGAACTTATTCTGCCGATGGCAAATTCCAAGGGGTGCAGGATGTCGACGCTTCCGCTGCTAAGGATGGTACATCTGTAGAATATTTTAAGGGAACTGGTCAATATACGTTGTTTAATAAGGATGGAACGTTGTATAAAAAGGGCTATTTCCAGAACGGAAAACTTATCAATGGTTCCCATTATATATATAGCAAGGGTAAGTTAATCCGTACGGATACATACTCTAACGGAGAAAAGAAATAACACATCACACACGATATATTATAGTGAAAACAGTATCAGAGCGTTGTCATGTATACGCGTCAGACAATATTAACGCTGATATAAATGAGTTAGCCTCTCCTTATGCAGGAGGGGTCTATCTTTTGATGGATTCTGGTAGTCAGCGTTACTGCCAGTCGGTTTTAGGCCAGATCAATGGGTTGTCTCCTGATCATATCCTCGTAGTCGGGGATGGCGACGATAATAAGAATCCTCAGACCGCAGTCCAAATATGGGAGTTCCTTAGTACACACGGTGCTACTAGAAAATCTCTCCTTATCAATCTCGGCGGCGGTATGATTTGCGATTTGGGCGGTTTCTGTGCATCTACTTTCAAGAGGGGAATAGATTTCATAAATATCCCTACTACCGTTTTGGCTCAGGTCGATGCTTCTCTCGGTGGAAAAACAGGCATGAATCTCGGTAGCTTGAAGAACGAAGTGGGTGTATTCTCTATGGCCAAGGCAGTACTTCTGAATGGCGAGTTCTTGAAAACTCTGGATAAGGAAAATCTGTTGTCTGGTTTCGCAGAGATGATAAAGCATGCTCTCATTCATAATGCTGACGCACTTGAGGCTTTGCTTGATTTCGATTTCAATAATCCTGATTACGGTGTCTTGAGTCAGCTTATCGTAGATTCTGTCAAGATAAAGGAGTTCTTTGTCGAGGCCGATCCTACAGAAAAGGGTATTCGTAAGGCTTTGAATTTCGGTCATACTTATGGCCATGCTTATGAAACTTTCGCACTCCGTCATAATGCGCCTGTCTTGCATGGTTACGCTGTTGCTTGGGGTATGATCAAGGAGTTGCAGCTTAGTGCAGAGTTGTCAACTCTCGATAAGAAGATTGCTGATCAGGTCGCTCGTAGAATTTTGGAGTTGTATGGTCAGCCTAATGCGTCTGATGCAGATGCCGCTGAGTTGCAGGAGTTGATGACTCACGATAAAAAGAATGATGGTAGAGGTATCAATTTCACTCTTATCCCTTCTGTCGGTGAGGTCGAGGTCGATCATGTAGTTAAGTTTTAATCGTTCAAATTTGTATAAAGTTGTCACAGGTCTATATACTACGTCGCAGAGCAGATTTGCCTAAATGCGTAGATGTCTCTTTGCCAGCATCAAAGAGTATCAGTAATCGTCTGCTTATTCTTAATGCTTTATGCGAGACTCCATGCCAGATCGATAATTTGTCTGATTCAGATGATACGAAGGTAATGGTAGAGGCCCTTCAGGGTGATTTGAAGCATATCGATATCGGCGCCGCTGGTACCGCTATGCGTTTCTTGACGGCTTATCTTACTCTTCAGCCTGGAGTACACGAAATTACAGGTTCTGAACGAATGAGAAAACGCCCTATAGGTACTCTCGTAGACGCTCTTCGCTCTCAAGGCGCACAGATAGAGTATATGGGCGAGGCTGGCTATCCTCCTTTGCGTATCACTGGCGCTACTCTCAAGGGTGGTGATGTTGTATTCCCAGGTGATATCAGCAGCCAGTATATTACTGCTTTTATGCTTATAGCACCTATAGTGCCTGGCGGCTTTAGAATATCTCTCACTGGTACAATCAATTCGCGTCCATATATCGATATGACAATGGCTATCCTTCGCCGTTATGGTATAGACGCTCATTGGGATGGTAATAGTACTGTCGTAGTGCCTGAGGGTAAGCTCGTATCTATTCCTGTTAATGTCGAGGGCGACTGGACTGCAGTAAGCTATTGGTACGCTTTGGCTGCCTTGTGTCCTGATGTTAAATTCAATTTGATGCCTTTGGATGAGGTGTCTACTCAGGGCGATTCTCTTACTGCAAGTTTCTTGAATGCTTTCGGTTTGAAGGCCGAATTGAATGGTAGAGTATCTTCTGTCTGTAGAGTGTCTGCTCCTCTTGCTCGTTTCGAGTATGATTTCCGTAATCAGCCGGATATGGCTCAGACGTATGTTGTCTTGTGCTGCCTTTTAGGTGTCTCTTTCAAATTCAATGGTCTTGAGAGCTTGAAGATTAAGGAGACAGACCGTATCTCTGCTCTAGTCGCTGAGTTGAAAAAGATTGGTTATGTCATCGAGACTAATGATAAGGACGAAATATGGTATTCAGGGCAAAGGTGCGAGGCTTCTTATGAGCCTATTAAGACGTACAAGGATCACCGTATGGCAATGGCTTTCGCTCCTGCCGTTATGTCTCTGAATCATGATTTGTTGATTGACGACCCTGGTGTAGTCTCAAAATCATATCCTGATTTCTGGAATGATATTGCTCCTTTGATCGACGTGCAGCCTCAGTAAGAGACTCCAAGTCGGTTAAATCCGATTGTACTTATTGTAGTTATATAATTTAGGCCTTGCTCCAATTGATTGCGATTGGAGCAAGGTTTTCTTTTTGTTGTTGACTGAATGTCTTTGTTCTATAGCTTGTATTTATGCCTCTTGATGATGTTTGCCGTCTAGTGTCATAATAAAAAATTTGCGAGCAACTAAGGTCTTCCCCGAGTGATCCCCGAGTGTAGCCCCACCGTACAGCCGGAGCGTGCTCTGTCTCGAAAAATCAAATTCTTTATACTAAACGCAAGCCTTCATATCCGCAATCTTTCCTTCCTCTAGGGCTGATGCTAAAAAAATTGCGAGCAACAAGAGAGAATCCGTACACTATGCTTAGACTATGCTGATAGTCGAAAAGTAGTTAAGCCTTAGTCTGCCTTGTTGCATAATTGGTTCAAAAGCACTAGATTTGTGCCAAATTAGGATAGTATGTTGACATTGTCAAAGCTAATATCACTGTTCACCGTAGCTAGGGACGAAGATATCTCAACTGATGAGGTGTTTAAACAGTCGTTTTTGAATGTCGTCAACTTTTTCCTGCTCATGTACGCTATGATAATCGGCGTACATGCTCTTCTGCTCGAAATAGGAGCTGTAGCAGTTGTCAATTTTACCGCAGCAGTATTCTTCCTCTCTTATTTCGTCTTCGCTTATATGATAAGAAAGACCGAGATATATAATATTCTCGATCGAGTCGTAATATTCCTATACTTTATTGTCGTTTTACTCTCTTCTAGCGTTGCCAGATTTTGTTCCGTAACGTTACTTATGTATCCTTTTCTCGCCATTATACTGCATGGCCGTAGAAATGGTGTGATTATGTCCGTGGCTCAAATCGTAATTGCCGTAGTAGCATATTTCGTACTTCAAGCTACTGTCCCTTCGTTAGGATTGGATTATACCATATATGAGGTCTTCTCTCTCTTCGCTCTCCAGTTGGTTGGAATGTTTGTCTTTTTGGTGGCTATCCGTTGGTTGTCAGAGTTGCTCTATGATAAAATCAGCGAGGTAATCGTATTGTCCGAGGATATCAAGGTGCAGAAGGAGTTGGTTGAACGCTTGACTCAAGTCATGAGAATCTCTATCCATGACGTCGAGAAGTGCGCTAAGAGAATGTCTACAACAAATCTTACGCCTGTACAGTCTCAGATGCTGTCTACAATAAGGGTCTCTATCGGTAGCCTTAATCAGAAACTCGACTCAGTTTTGAATGCCTCCGAACATTGTATAAGACCCCTCGGAGAAGAGGAAGTGGTTTTTAATCTCCATACTCTGGTCTCTAGTACTCTGATGCTTTATGGTACTAGCGCCCAAAAGATGCAGCAGGGACACTCTGTCGTCCTCTCTTCTGAAATGCCTCAGCAGGTTATGGGTAATAGCCTTGTTACTAAACAGATTTTACTCTCTATTTTCGATGCCCTCGATCATAAAATAGGCTTGAAGGATAAAAATCTGGTAGTTACTCTCAGTTTGTGTGACACAAATGTCCAGACTCTGGTGGTGAATTTCGCTATATCCGTTTACACTCACCTCGATATCGATCATAGAGATTTGAATTCTATCGATGCTAAGTTGATAAATTCTCTCTCTCTGATGGACGCTCGTCGATTGATTGACGCTACAAAGTCCAATTTCGCTATAGAGTATGTATCTAATGTTCTGACTATCCAGTTTACTCAACCATATAAGGATGTTGACGCAATTGTTATTCCTGATGCAGATCTGCTGGAAGAGAAAAGAACTTTCAATGAACTGATTCAGAATGGTCAAAAAGCTCTTACTCTGCGTGAAATGTCTATGCTGATCGTATCTTTCGATGAGGTCACTGATCGACTCCTCGTAGAGGCTTTTCTGGGTCGACTCGGAAAGGTCGAAGTAGCAGCTTCTGTTCGCTCTGCATTGAATAGGTTCGAAAATTCTACTATCGATATTCTCGTCGTCTCTTTGTCTCAGTATTATGAGATGTCTACCTTGGAATTAGTACAGAAAATCAGAGAGATGGAATCGGGCGTAGGAAGAAGAACCTTGATAATATCTCTTGATTCGGAATTAATAAGGGGCGAGGCAAAATTAGAGGCTATGGAAGCCGGAATCGATGTCTTCGCTCATTACCCTAAGGACATTCCTCGTATGCACGAGATTATTAAGGATATGATTGATAATTAATACTACCATATACGTCATTTCTAAGACGATTTATAAACAAATGAAAAAAATCTTATTTTCTATTTTCGCGCTGCTAGCTGCAGTGTCAGCACGTGCCGACGAAGGTATGTGGGTGTTGTCGTTACTGGCTAAAATGAATATCGGCCAAATGCAACAAATGGGTTGTAAACTTTCGGCAGAAGAGATCTATTCTGCTAATAATACTTCCCTCAAAGATGCTATAATTATTTTCGGAAGCGGTTGTACCGGTGAAATCGTTTCTGATAAGGGTCTTATCTTTACCAATCACCATTGTGGATATGGTAGCATTCAGCAGTTGTCTTCTGTCGAGCACAATTATTTGCGTGATGGATTCTGGGCTAAAAGCCATGAGGAGGAACTGCCTGTACCAGGTCTTCAGGTACGTTTCATGACTGCTTTCGAGGATGTTACTGATATCATTACCGAAGGTTTGGATAATGCTTCTGCTGAGGTTCGCCAGAATAAGGTCAACGAAAGATCTTCTAAATTGCAGAGCGATGCAATGAAGGCTTTGTCTGAGGAGGAAAAGGAGTATACTGAAGTTCGCGTTGAGTCGTTCCTCAGCGGTAACCAGTTTTTCAAGGTGACTTATAATGTGTACAACGATATCCGTTTCGTTGGCGCTCCTCCTGTATCTATCGGTAAGTTCGGTCACGATACTGATAACTGGATGTGGCCTCGTCACACAGGAGATTTCTCTATCTTCCGTGTATATATGAGCAAGGATGGTAAGCCTGCTTCTTTCTCTACTGAGAATGTTCCTTTGAAGCCTAAACATCACCTCCCTGTTTCTTTGGCAGGTATCGAGATGAATGATTTCGCTATGACTATCGGTTTCCCAGGCTCTACAGACCGTTATCTCTCTTCTTGGGGTATAGAGGAGACTATGAATGTAGTCAATGCTTCTCGTATCCTCCCTCGTGAGACTAAGCAGAATGTATGGATGGCCGATATGCAGGCTGACGAGAAGATAAATATCCAATACGCATCTAAGTATGCACGTAGCTCTAACTATTGGAAGAATGCTATCGGTATGAACCGTGGCCTTAATCGTCTCCATATCCTTGACAAGAAGCGTGCTATCGAGGCAGATTTCGCTAAGTACGCTGAGTCTCATTCTGAGTACGCTAACGTCCTCTCTTCTCTCGCAGAGAATTATGCTAGCCGTGCAGCTGATATGAAGGCTTATTACTATCTCAGAGAGTGTGTAGGTAGCGTAGAGTTGTTGTCTGCTAATGCTTCTCCTATCAATGCTTTGGTTAGACGTATCGAGTCTGGTAAGGAGATCGATGCCGAGTTTAAGAGTCGCGTTATCGAGGCTTATCGTGCTATTTTCAAGGACTATAGCGCAAAGACCGACGAAAAGGCTTGTGCAGCTCTCCTCGATTTCTATGCTAAGAATGTTGACGCTAAGTATCTCCCTGCTTTCTATCAGTCTATAGCTAAGAAGTACAAGAATAATTATGTCGCTTTCGCTGCTAGTTTGTTCAAGAACTCTATCTTGGCTGATAGTACTAAACTTTTCAAGTTTATTGAGAAGCCTAACATGAAGCAGATTAATAAGGATATCGCATTCCTCGCTGCTAAGGATCTTCAGGCACAATATCAGCAGCTGCGTTCTGCTATCAGCATTCCTTCTCTCAAGGTTAATAATGCTGAGCGTTTGTTCCTTAAGGGGTTGATGGAGATGAATCCTGAGAAGAATTTCTATTCAGATGCTAATTTCACTATGCGTCTCTCTTATGGCGTGGTTGGCGACTATGAGTCTGCCGATGCCGTTCACTATAAGCACTTCACTACTCTCAAGGGTGTAATGGAGAAGGAGAAACCTGGTGATTGGGAGTTCGACGTTCCTGCTAAGTTGAAGGAACTCTATAATACCAAGAATTATGGTCGCTATGCTGATAAGGATGGTGAAATGCATGTCTGCTTCACTACAAATAATGATATAACTGGCGGTAACTCTGGTAGCCCTGTAATTAATGGTAAGGGCCAGCTCATCGGTCTCGCTTTCGACGGTAACTGGGAGGCTATGAGTGGCGATATCGCTTTCGAGACAGAACTGCAGAAGTGTATCTGTGTAGATATCAGATATGTTCTTTTCATCATTGAGAAGTATGGCGATGCTAAGAATATTATCGACGAGCTTACTTTCGCTGAATAAATAGTTTGGTGACGAAAAGTCATTTAATATATAAAACGGTCATAATGCCCCTCTTAGCCCTCATCGGCTTTGGGGGGCAAAGTGGCGTTTGTGCCCAAACTGATTCCTTGTCTCTAAGGTATCCTATTCCTGATATGCCATCTCATGGAGAGTCTTATCCCGCTTCTCCAATAAATTTGGCCGAGCCGGATAATGTGGAGTACTCCGCTGTCTATGATGCATTGTCAGGTACTGTAACTATTTATCGTAAGATTGGCGGCATGAATGTGCGCCTTCCTTACACTATGACACTCGAGGAGTATCAGAACGACAGAACTCGTCGCTCTATGCTCGAATATTGGTTGCAACGATCTAATGAGGAGTCGCGTGCAATGCGTAATGCCAATTCTGATGGCGATGAAGCAGATGAGGCTAATAATAACTCTATATTGAATTCTAAGTGGCGTATCAATTCCGACTTGTTCGCAAGTATCTTCGGGTCTAATCAGATCACGATGAAGTTGCAAGGTCAGGCTAAGGTCTCTCTTGGTGTGCAGGTCAATAAGATCGATAATCCTACCATGCAGGAGAGAATGCGTAAAACCACTTCTTTCGATTTCAATCAGTCTGTACAGATGAATCTCAATTCTCAGATCGGTGAACGAATGAAGTTGGGTATCAATTATAATACTGAAGCTACGTTCGACTTCGAAAATGAAGTCAAACTCAATTATACTGGCACCGAGGACGATATTATCCAAAATATCGAAGCCGGTAATATTACTTGGTCACTACCAGGAACTTTAATGCAGGGCTCCCAATCTCTGTTCGGTTTCAAGATGGATATGAAGTTTGGTCGCCTTAAGGTATCGACCGTATTCTCGCAGAAGAAGGGTGAGACTCAGTCTATGACTATCCAGGGTGGTGCCACTAAAAAGGATTTTGATATCGATATTACAGATTATGAGCGTAATAGACATTTCTTCCTTGCTCACTATTTCAAGGATATGTATGATAATGCTTTGCGCTCGTTGCCTAACGTTAATTCTCCTATTACTATCAATAAAATTGAAGTATGGGTGACAAATCGTACTGGTAGCTATAATAATACTCGTAATATTCTCGCTTTTACTGATATCGCTGAAAATAAGAAGTCCGATTTGCAGTCTCCTTCTCAGTGGAATGTCTCTAATAGTCCTGTTCCTTCAAATGACGCAAATGATTTGTATGTGAAGTTGACGTCCTCTATCATTCCGTCTCGCTCTATTAATGATTTTACTGCCGCGATGTCTTCTTACTCTAATATCCGACCTGCTCGCGACTATGAGAAGATGGAG
>JAKSLC010000073.1 GCA_024401415.1 Bacteroidales bacterium
GCATTCCCTGCTCAAGTTTTCATGGGAGACACGGGCAGTTTGACATTGGGCGGAATCATAGCTGTATTTGCGATCATGATACGTACAGAACTTCTGCTCCCTATACTTTGCGGCATTTTCCTTGTAGAGAACCTATCGGTAATGATTCAGGTAGGCTACTTCAAGTACACAAAGAGGAAATACGGTGAAGGCAGGCGCATATTCCGCATGGCGCCACTACATCACCACTACCAAAAAGCTGGGATAGTTGAGCCAAAGATAGTGACACGTTTCTGGCTTGTCTGCATCATATTGGCAATTCTTACACTTGTAACACTTAAGATACGATAAAGGAGGAGTGATTTATGGCAAAAGCAGTAATATTAGGAGGTGGTGAGAGCGGTGTAGGAGCCGCTGTTCTAGCAAAGACGAAAGGCTTCGATACATTTCTTTCGGATAGTGGGAACCTTAAAGAGCAGTATATAAAAGAATTGCAAGAGGCTGACATTGAGTTTGAGCAAGGAGGTCATACAGAAGAGAAAATACTTGACGCAGATATCATCGTTAAGAGTCCTGGCATTCCTGAGAAGGCTCCCCTCATTAAGAAACTTAGAAGTCTTAACAAGAAGATTGTTTCAGAGATAGAATTTGCGTACCCATATTCAAAAGGTAAGCATATCTGTATTACAGGAGCTAATGGCAAAACTACTACGACACTATTAGTCCATCATCTTCTCACATCGGCAGGTAAGAGAGCCGAGTTGGCAGGCAACGTAGGGTTCTCTCTAGCCCGTCAAGTGGCTCAAGACACCCAACCAGATTATTATGTAATAGAATTGAGCAGTTTTCAGCTTGACGGCATGTATGACTTCAAGGCAGATACAGCGATATTGACAAATATCACACCAGATCACCTTGACAGATATGAGTATAAGTTTGAAAACTATATACGTTCAAAATACCGCATATTGCAGAACCAGACCAAGTCGGACCTTTTCATAGGCAACGCAGATGACCCAGTATGCAGCGAGTGGCGTCCAAAGATGAACGTCACAGCAACAGAAGTGGTTGTTAGCCGGGAAAAATCGAAAGGTGCTGCATCATACGAGACTGAAAGCGGGCACTTAGTAGTAGAGATACCAGGGAAAGAGCGTCTAGAAGTTTCGCAAGATGAGATAACTATACACGGCAAGCACAACATGTATAATGCAATGCAAGCATGTATCGCGGTAATGAACGAGGGATTGTCTGTTTCTGAAATAAAGAAAGGACTATCTACATTCAAGAATGCCGCACATCGTCTTGAACTTGTCCGCACACTCAATGGAGTAGAGTGGATCAACGACTCAAAAGCGACAAATGTAGACTCTGCCTGGTATGCACTAGATGCCCAGACCAAACCTATAATATGGATAGCTGGAGGGACAGACAAAGGAAACGATTACACTACCCTCATGCCATTGGTAGAGAAAAAAGTGAAGGCTCTTGTATGTATGGGTGTAGACAACAGCAAACTTCTCGCTGCATATACAGGACATATTCCGACTATAGTAGAAACACGCTCTATAGAGGATTGTGTAGCACAATGTAACAAACTTGCAGAATCTGGCGATGTAGTATTACTATCCCCATGTTGTGCAAGCTTCGACCTATTCACAAGTTACATTAACAGAGGCAACCTATTCCGTCAAGAGGTTGAGAAACTATAAAAAGAGTCTGTATGGATATTTTGCAAAGAGTATATTATTGGGCTTTCAAAATAGAAGGAGATCGTAGTTTACGATATGCCTTCACTACTCTTATATGCATATCTATCGTTTTCATATTTACCTCTACTACTGTTTTTGCCTACCAAACCAAGGGAGGTAATTTATCTTACTACCCATTTAGACATATAGGGTTTCTGTGTGTCGCTTGGATATGCGCTGCCATAACGTCAAAAGTATCCCCTAAGATATTCAACCGTTTTGCATTATTTATCTGCATTATAGGATTATGTCTGGGAGCAATAACACCGTTATGTGGAGAGAGTTTAAACGGAGCTACAAGATGGTTGAAAATCGGATTCATACAATTCCAACCTTCTGAGATTTCAAAAATAGCATTGATATTCTTTGTGGCAAAGGTACTATCCATACATAAAAAAGAGCCAGCCAAAGCTTTTGCACCAATAGTAATAGCTACGATTTTGGCGATAGCTCCAATCTTGACTGAAAACCTATCTACCGTAGTGCTGATAGTTACAACAGTAACATTTCTGATGATTATTGGCAGCATACCAATAAAAAAGATTCTAACTTTAGGACTATCAGTATTATTGATCGCAGCTGCATATCTATACTTCGTACCCGAAGAATACCAGATGCAACGCATAAAGACATGGAAAGCGAGAATTGAACGATTCATCCCAGGAGAAGATCTTTCGGAAGATACAGGTAAAAACTTTCAAGCAGAGCAAGCTAGACTAGCGGTTGCCCATTCTGGATTATTAGGTACAGGAGTAGGCATGAGTTATGTAAAGAACTTCTTACCTATGGCATATTCAGACTTTATCTACTCTACCATTTTAGAGGAGTGTGGTGCTTGGGGTGGAATAATAGTGATAGTACTCTACCTTTGGTTATTGGTAAGAGCTATTAGAATCTCACAAAGGTGCGACAGCGCGTTTGAGATATATCTTATACTAGGATTGATCATTGTACTATGCCTCCAAGCATTTATAAACATGGCTGTAGGCGTTGGACTGATTCCTGTAACAGGGCAGACACTTCCTCTAATCAGTATGGGTGGTACTTCAAACGTAATTGTTGGAGGTGTATTAGGAGTGGTTTTCTCTGTAAGCGCTCACCTTAAACCTAGAGAGGTAAAAGTTGACACTTCAAAAGAAATGAAAGAAACGACTGCATCTACAGAATTTGTCAGTGACGACATCACACCAGAAGAAGAGGATGAGGTAATTTTATCAGAGTCAAGAGATAATTAATAGACATTTACAACGATTATAATAGAGATAAGATGAAAGTAATAATCAGCGGTGGAGGTACTGGCGGGCATATTTTCCCTGCCATATCAATAGCAAATGCATTGCGTGAGATAAATCCGTCAACAGAGATCCTATTCGTAGGTGCGAAAGGAAAGATGGAGATGGAGAAAGTCCCAGCTGAGGGTTATAATATCAAGGGATTACCTGTAGCTGGATTTCACAGACAACTTAACCTGAAGAATGTGGTTCGCAACATCGCCTTCCCATTCAAGCTTATTGCCAGCATGTATCAGGCGCGAAAGATTGTTAAAGATTTCAAGCCAGATGTAGCAGTTGGCGTTGGTGGATATGCCAGTGGCCCAGTTTTAAGATGCGCTTCAAATGCAGGTGTGCCCTGTCTATTGCAAGAGCAGAACTCGTTTCCTGGCGTTACTAACCGAATTTTATCTCAGAAGGCGCAGAGAATTTGCGTAGCATATCCTAATATGGAACGCTTCTTTGAGGCTAGTAAAATAATACTTACAGGGAACCCAGTGCGTCAGCAGCTTCTACAAAACACTGACAAAACTGAAGGCTATAAGCACTTTGGTGTAGACAGCACCAAGCCTGTAGTACTTGTCATAGGAGGAAGTCTTGGAGCTCGCTCAATAAACAACGGCATCAAAGAGACTCTTAAGGACCTTGGCAACGAATGTCAGCTTATTTGGCAAACAGGAAAGATATACTACGATGAAATAAAAGCAGAACTAGATGTCAACCCTAGAGAAAATGTAAAAGCTATGGCATTTATTCAAAGAATGGATCTAGCATTTGCGATTGCAGACATTGTGATATCACGAGCTGGCGCAAGCAGTATCTCCGAGTTGTCTCTACTAGGCAAAGCATCAATACTGGTACCTTCACCTAATGTTAGTGAAGATCATCAAACAAAAAATGCCCGAGCTCTTTCAGACAAAGGTGCAGCTATTTTAGTAAAAGATTCAGAGTGCAACACTCTACTTAAAGAGGCAGTGAATGCGTTGCAGTCACCTGCAAAACTTGAGGAACTAAAGACAAAAATCCAAGAATTTGCGCGTCCTAACGCATCAATGGACATAGCAAATGAGGTAATAACATTAGCAAGTCAGAAACGCCTAACGGAATAATGATATGGCAAAGACAGATAACATATATTTTGTAGGAATCGGAGGCATTGGAATGAGTGCTATAGCCCGTCATTACAAAAAAATGGGGAAGAATGTCAGTGGCTATGACAAGACGAACTCGCGTCTTATAGAAGAGATGGCATCAGAAGGCATAAAGACAACATTTCAAGATTGCGCCAGCGAGATTCCTCAGGCATTTAAAGATAAAGCCAATACTACTGTTGTATATACTCCTGCCATACCGAAAGACAATGAGATATTGACATACTTCAGAGAGAATGGTTTTGATGTGGTTAAAAGAGCTGTAATGTTAGGTGACCTCACAAAAAATCATGATGCAATATGTATTTCAGGGTCGCATGGCAAGACGACAACCTCTACACTCGTAGCTCATATAATGAGAAATTCTACATTAGGCTGTTCAGCATTCCTTGGTGGTATTTCTTCCAATTATGATACAAACTACTGGAGCAATACAGACTCTGATTATGTCGTAACCGAGGCTGACGAGTACGACCGCTCCTTTCTGCAATTGCATCCATTCTTGACGCTCATTACAGCTATGGATCCAGACCATTTGGATATATATGGCACAAAAGATGAGATGCGAAAAGCATTTCACCAATTTGCATCTCAAACAACATGTGGAGGATCTATAATTTATAAGTATGGGCTTGAATTCAACGAAGGTGTTGTTGATGAAGATGTAGAGATTTTCACCTACTCTTTATCAGATTCTAAAGCGGACTTCTATGCTTATAGTGTTGTTTTGAACAACGAAGGACTATATACATTTTCGGTATCAACACCTATGGGGCAAATACGCGATCTGACAATGGGGCTCCCAGGACTTCATAATGTAGAGAATGCCGTTGCTGCTATAGCGCTAGCTAACCTTGCTGGAGTTGAGGACAGTGAAATAAGAAAGGCATTGGCATCATTCAGAGGCAACCGTCGACGCTTTGACTTCCGCATTAGAACGAAAGAACTGACACTTATAGATGACTATGCTCACCATCCTGAGGAGATACGCACAATGCTTACATCCGTGAAAGCTATGTATCCCCACAGAAAAGTGACGGTAGCGTTTCAGCCGCATCTGTATACCAGAACACGCGACTTTGCAAATGAATTCGCATCTGCATTATCATTAGCAGACAGAGTTGTATTGCTCAACATCTACCCTGCTAGAGAGTTGCCTATTGAAGGAGTCAATAGCGAAATGCTAGCCAGCAAAATAACTACTGACGTTACACTAACGACCAAAGAACACCTCGTCATGGAGATAACATCCAAGCCTATCGACGTAGTAGTGGTAATGGGAGCTGGGGACATCGACAGATTGGTAGAACCAATTGAAAAGCAGATGCTTGAAATGCTGAAAAAATAAAAATCTTCATAGATATAATGCCTACAGGAAAAGAACATACTACAAAAAAGATACTACGCAGGTTATTGCAACTTGTGGCGCTACTTATTACTATTCTCTACTACCCTATCGTGATGGGTTTTGTAGAGGATGAATATTCTACTGTAGTTTGCTCAGACGTAGACCCTATCATAATAGGCAATAATGACGATGTATTGATATCAGGAAATGAACTTAACAAAATCGTATCTAAATCATTTCCCGATATTAAAGGCACAAAACTATGCGAGATAAATCTCAATGAGATAGAACAGCATATTGAGCAAAACACGGCAGTGGAAAAATGTGAGTGCTACAGTACACCTGGAGGCGTTATTCACGTCAAAGTACAACAACGCAAACCTATAATGCATGTTTTTACCAAAGAGTCGTCATATTACATGGACAGCAATGGGTTTCGGATTCCAGTAAGGAACGACACCAGGGCTCATGCTTTAGTAGTAAATGGAAATGTAGGAACAATGCTTGACGTAGACGACCTGATCAAACTGTGTAAGTTTATAAAAGAGGATGACTTCTGGAAAGCGCAAATAGAACAAGTATACGTTACAGACAAAACAGAATACATACTTGTTCCAAGAGTAGGTGACCATGTAATAGAATTGGGTGGCATAGACAGATTAGAAGAAAAATTTGAACTTCTAAATAGGCTTTACACCAAAGGATGGGACAAAAAAGAGTGGAACCTTTACAAGAAAGTCAGTCTCAAATATAGAGGGCAGGTTGTTTGCACTAAAAAATAAGGATAGAGAAAACCATAATACATATAGGCGATGAGTACATTAATATATTCTATAGACTTAGGAACCATCTACAGCAGAATTGTCGTTGCTGAACAAGATGACACGCAAGTGCTTGGTTTGAAAACAATACACCTTGATGAAGTACCATCTTATGGTATCAAACGTGGTCAAGTGTATAATGTAGAAGACGTTACACGCACAGTCAGATCGCTTTTTTCAAATGTGGAGAAGAAACTCCCTAAGAAATATGCATCTGCAAAGAGAGCCTATTGTATAAACATTAATGGACTTCAGTTCAAAGGTGGATATATGAGTAAAGATATCGACGTGTCTAGCAAACAAAGAATAGACGAGCGAGATGTCCGCCACATCTTGGATTTGCAGAAAAACGACCTGAAGGTTCAGAAAGAGACGTATATAATCAACATAGAGCCTATAGCATTCTCTATTGATGGTATGCCAGAGACTAGTAGTGCCATTGGCATCAGCGGCAACATGCTGAGATGCAACAGTTATGTAATTACTGCGCCTCAAAAAAATATCTCTTTGCTCAAAAACTGCCTACCTACCATTACACTCAACCAAGTTTACACCACAGCATCTGCCAAAGCGCGTGTATTACTGCCATCTTCTACCCGCAACAAATGTGTTGCTTTAATTGACATAGGAGCAGGTGTAATAAATATAGCCATTTGCAAATCTGGCGTGACACGTTACGAAATATCTATACCGCTTGGTACAAGTTTAATAACGTCTGACCTTGCTAACGAATTGAATCTGTCTATAAAAGAGGCAGAGGTTATCAAGCAGAATATGAATAATATTTTTGCTCAACAAGGAACTGAACTGTCTATAAAATTTAGTGAAGACAATATCGTTACGCTGAACTCAAAAGAGCTCAAGTACATAGCTTTGGCTCGCACAGAAGAACTTGTTGCTTATATTGAAAGTGCATTACAAAAATCCAATCTATTGCCATCAATAGATTACATATACGTTACTGGTGGTGGTTCGAAAACATATGGTATTATTGACTGTATCAAAAAGAGACTTGAGAATAAACTCGTAAGTCTTTGCAACCCTGCATACGATGGGTACGATAGCAACACATTACAAAAATATGCAGCTGCTATAGGTATGGCTATGCTTTATATCAAAAACAACCCGTCATTAGAGACTGCAGAAATACCATTCGTAGAAGCGCCTCCCGTTACTAACCCAGAACCAAAGCCAGAGGATTTCAAACTCACTCCTCCTGAACCTGCACCTAAGAAACCCGAAGAAAAGAAGAGCAAGTTCAAAACATTCCTAGACTTCGCCAGCAAGATTGAGGCAGTTGTAACAGGAGGAGAAGAGAGTGATGATACTCTAAAATAATAAGTAACTATACAAAGAAAGAGAGGTCAACATGAATCTAGAAGGAAGCATAGCACAAGATGTGTTAGTAAAGAGTTCCGCCAAGATACGAGTCATTGGCGTCGGAGGTGCAGGTTGTAACGCTGTAGAGTATATGAAATTTGGCCGTCATGTCAATGGTCGAAACCTTGAAAATGTGGTAGAACCCGCTGCATTGGAAGGAGTGGATTATTGGATTTGCAATACGGATTATAAACATATAGAGAATATCCCGATTGAAAATAAGATTCAATTAGGTCCTAGACTTACCAATGGACTAGGAGCAGGCAGTAACCCTCAAGTTGGAGAGCAATGCGCTACTGAGTCAATGAAAGAGATCAAGGAGATGCTTGAAGGAGCAGATATGGTATTCGTCACAGCAGGTATGGGAGGTGGAACTGGTACTGGTGCGGCCCCTGTAATTGCCAGAACGGCCAAAGAGATGAATATTCTCACTGTTGCTGTAGTATCTATACCTTTCATCTTTGAACGTGAGGAAAAACTCCAGATAGCCTATGAGGGTGTTAAGAAGATGATTGAATCTGTAGACTCGTTGATAGTTTTGAATTCAGAGTGTCTCAGGGCTATGTATGGACCTCTTGGTCTGTCAAAATCTTTTGCGAAAGCAGATTTAGTACTCTCAGATGCTGTGCGTGGCGTATCAGAAATTATTGCCAAGACAGGATCAAAGAACGTAGATTTTGCCGACATACGCACATTTATGGCAGACAGCGGTGTCGCATTCATTGGAACTGGCGTAGCAGAAGGGGCAGATCGAGCTATTGAGGCGGCAAAGAAAGCATTAAGTTCGCCTATTATCAACAACCGTGATATCCGAGGATCAAAGCATGTAATCATCTTCTTCCAATCTGACGAGGATAGCGACTACGAGGTTACTCAAGATGAGTTATCGAACGTTGCTGATTACATAAACTCCCTTGTAGACGTATCTCACGAGGCTGGTCAAGGCAAACTTAAATTTGGTTCTGTTCATGAGCCAGAAATGGGCAAGGCACTTAAAGTAACGATTGTTGCCACAGGTTTTCAAGAGAATGTTCTCGAGCCTAACCAGTTTATGACGGAGAAAGAGAAGAAATATACTCTTAATCAAGATGGTGGTTTACAAGAGGACATCACAGAATACGAGGATGAACGCCCTGCAGAAATAGAGCTATCTTCCACCCGCAACGAGATTTTGACTAAAATGTACAAGCAAACGCCATCAGCAGTAGAGGAGGACGTAAAATATAACACGAGTCAGCTTAAGGAGGTATCTTGCTTACCTTTAGCCGAACTAGAGAAAGAAGAAGTGATAACAATTATCGAAACAGAATCTGCTGCGAAACGTCGTCGCAAAAGCTAATATCCTTACGAACAATTCAATACACAAAAAAAGATAAGGGTGCCCTTCACAAAGGAGAGCACCCTTATTATTTCTAATTAGGACGGGCTTATGCCTGTGCCAAAATACTCTTTACAAGATCTGATACCATTTTGCCGTCTGCACGACCAGCGAACTGCTTTGAAGCAACACCCATAACCTTACCCATATCCTTAGGAGAAGTAGCACCTACCTCTGAGATAATCTTACGGATAGCCTCTTCAACCTCCTCCTGAGAGAGAGCCTTTGGCAAATAGCGGCTGATAACCTCTGCTTGTGAAGTTTCCTCCTCCGCGAGATCAGGACGATTCTGCTCTGTATATAGTTGTGCTGAATCCTGACGTTGCTTAACCATCTTTTGAAGAATCTTCATAATGTCAGCCTCTGCAAGCTCGTGAGAAGCTCCCTTTGTCTGAGCCTCAATAAGTTCCTTCTTAATACCGCGAAGAGCTTCTAGCGACTTAGTGTCGCGAGCCTTCATAGCGGACTTAATATCCTCTGTTATTTGCTCTATGAAAGTCATGATATAACTTTATTATAGTTGATTATTACTTAAATTCTACTACAAAAGCACCTGAGAAACCAGCTTTATGTACCATATCAAGATCGGCAGCTGCAGCCTCACGAGTTGGATAGCTTCCAGCGAAATACTTTACTAACCCTTTGGCTGGAACTGGCTCAGTGAAAATCTCGCCAACTTTTGCCAACTTCTTAGGATCAGGATTATTGCGGAATACACCAAGCTGTATGCGGAACACCCTACCATTTGTAGCAGCTGCTGGTTTAGTTTCCACAACAGGCTTTGATTCTACTGCCTGGACTGGGGTTGCAATAACATTTTGCTCCGCCTTCACCTCTGGTTTTGTTTCCTCTGATTTCTCTTCAACTTTAATCTCCTTCTCTTTAACCTCGCTTAAGGCTTCCTTTACGCTCGCCTTATGCTCGCTTTGAACTGAAGAACCACTTTCTATCGACTCATCTGTCTCTGATTTGGAGACCTCAATTGGTTCCAAAGGCTTAACAGCCATCTTTACAGGAGCCTGGCCAGCAGGCTTATTGATACTTTCACCTACCGGATCGGCCATCTTCTCTTTGCTTGGCAGAGGGAATGAGCCATCTATATGAATACTCAGACGATGAATAGCCATCTCTAGAGTCTTTATAGCGCGCTTTTTCAAGAGTCCAGCCTTTGCAAACTGATCTTCGGAATCAGCCAAAGTTATATTCTCTACAATACTGAAATCGCGCACAGCACTAGAACGAAGTTCCTCGACCTCAGAATAATCTATAGTAGTAGCGTCAGAACCTGTTGTCAAGTGTTCGCATTTATCATCATAAATATCAAACTTCTGCTCCAAAGCATTACTATGAAGAGTTAGAGACGCCCTATTAAGAAGGCTGATTCGTTCCTGAATTTCCTTCGAAGACAACTCTTCTTTACGGAAAGTCATTGACTCACCATTAAGAACCTTCTCTTGCAGTTTTACTATTTCTATCTGCATGATCCCTGCCCAAGCCAACAGATCATCAGCCTTCTGCAATTCTTCTATCTCCGCTTTATTGAATACCGTAGCATAAAATGGGGCACGTTCTGCTTTCATATCTACGAAATATGCCTCATCATACATAATATAATCCGATGCTACCAAAATGTTATCCCAGTCGAACGAAACCTTTCTAGGTGCTGTCTTAATAGAAGACAACGGGATATAGTCTCCAGACTCCACCAAACGTTGTATAGTAGAAATCTCCATATTACGAACACGCTCACTATGCTCCGCAATCTGATCTTCCAGACTATATACCTCACGTTCGATTTTCAGGACTTCTGCTATTTGTGCGTTTCGCTGTTCATTAGTCTTCAGCTCCATAAACTCCTTACGCTTGTCAGCCATAAGAGTATGTAAACTATCGTATCTCTGTTGAATATCAAACAACCTCTGATACTCCTGCATGGCACTTACAGAACGGAAATGCTCCCACTGAGTATACATCAAAGTATCGCACACAGCAAATCGGAACTTATCCTCCTGCTCAGTAACACTATATTGCTTAGCGACAGAAGCACGCATTCCATTAAGTGTAGTTGCAGAAGAATTGAGAGCATCCTTTCGCATCTGAGACAACGATTCGTCGATCTTAAGAGCTGCCGCACTACGAATCTCATCTGTTGACTGCGCGAAACTACGTATCACACTATTATCCCATAGGATTTCGTAAACCATCACGCTATCAGCTGATGTCTCTCGGTTAGAAGTAAACCATGCTCTGTTACGGAACTCATCAGCAACAAATAGGTAATCGTCTGCTGGAGAATTAAACGGCACACCTAGATTGACAGGCTCAGTAAAAGTACGATTCTCTGGATCATATGTTGTACGATAAATATCCCAACCTCCTAGTCCACCAGGTCTATCGGATGAGAAATAGAGAGTAGTACCATCCGTCATCATAACAGGCATTTTGTCATTTGCTGTAGTAGCCAAGCCACTAAGTATTGTGGCATCACCCCAACCATCAAGCAACTGCTCCATCTTATAGACATGCTCATACTGATCACCCTCTGGTATCATAGAGAAGAAAACGGCATCTCCGCGCTCTGTGCGATAAAGAATGCCATTAGGATCTATATTATCCTCGAAGAAAGAGCTGTTACGAGCAACTACACCCACCTCTCTTGAAGGAGTATAAACCATCAGAGAAGAATCATTAGCAACCTGATACTTATCTATAACTCTCAACTTGAAAAGCTTGCTAGAAAGAGGTATAGCGATAGTACACTGATCTATAAGTTTCTGACATTCAGCATCGAATTTATGAGTCTTAGTAGTTTTCAGATATTTCTCATAAGACTGCTGAGCCAACTCGTACTCGTAAATTGACTGATATGCAAGACCAAGATAATAGTGGCTCTCTGCGAAAAAACCCTTTACCTGAGCATACTTCAGGCGCCTTATACCCTCTGTATTCTTAATGCCAGACATTATATATGATGCTCCGAGGTAGTAATTCTGTTTAGCATCACGATCATTCTTTGCCATTACTGGTTCAAGGGCAGATATTACAGCAGAGTAGTTCTTCTCGTCGAACTGAGAAGCAATATTCTTAATGTTGACTGTTTGCGCCATTACCTGAATGGTGCATGAAGCCCAAAGCAATAGTGTTGTTGTTAATACCTTGATTTGCACTGCCTGTGTGTGTTAAACTATTAAATAATAACCATCTGATTCTCGTTGGTTGTCTTCTCGCAGAAGTGGCAACGGAAAGCAAGAGGCGACTTACTTATCACGCGGAAGCGTGTAGTAATAGGCTGATGGTTAGTGACGCACTTAGGGTTCATACACTTAACATAGCCATTTATCTCGTCAGGGATATCCACATTATGCTTCTCAACAACCTCGTAATTACGAATTATATTGAGTTTAGCCTGTGGAGCTACGAGCGCGATCTTATTAATTTCGTCGCCCTCAAAAAACTTATCAGCAACCTTAATAATACTTTTACGACCGAGCTTATGGCTCTCTAAATTAGTACCGAAAGTTATCTGATTTGAAATATGTTCCAACCCCAAAATAGAGATTACCTTAAAAAGATTCTCTGCTGGGATTCTATCTATTACTGTACCGTCTTTAATAGCGGATACCTTGAGTTCCTTCTCCATGATATTTTGTTTCGAATTATTATTTAACACCCATAATAGCTGCAATAATAGCCATACGAGTATACATACCATTCTCTGCCTGCTGGAAGTAGTATGCTTTAGGATTGGCATCTACGTCCTCTGAAATTTCGTTCACTCTTGGCAGAGGGTGAAGAATCTTGAGGTTTTCTTTAGTATTAGCAAGCATATCATTACGGAGCACATAAGTATTCTTTACGCGTTCATATTCCATAAGGTCAGCGAAACGTTCCTTCTGGACACGAGTCATATATAGGATATCAGCCTCATTTAAAACAGCATTCATATCCTTATGTTCTTCATACTTGATTCCTCTCTGATTCAGGAACTCCTTATACTCATCAGGCATTTTGAGTTCATCTGGAGATACGAAATAGAAAGTAGGTTCGAAATCGGACATAGCCTGAATGAGAGAGTGAACGGTACGGCCATACTTCATATCGCCCACCATAGCAATCTTGAGGTGATCGAGATGACCTTGGGTTTTCATCATCGAATACATATCGAGCAAAGTCTGAGATGGGTGCTGATTTGCGCCATCACCAGCATTAACGACAGGCACACGAGATTGTTCACTTGCGTAACGAGCGGCACCTTCAAGGGGGTGACGCATGACTATTAGGTCGGCATAATTAGATACCATCTTGATAGTATCTTTTAAGGTCTCACCCTTAGTAGTAGATGTGGCATTAACATCAGAAAAACCTATTACACGAGCACCTAGACGATTCATAGCAGTCTCAAAACTGAGGCGCGTACGGGTAGATGGTTCAAAGAATAGGCTCGCGATGATGTGACCTTGAAGAAGTGGCTGATGTGGATTCTTTTCGAAATCCGCTGCCAACTCGAGAATGCGGAGAATCTCGTCCTTAGTGAAATCCG
>JAKSLC010000074.1 GCA_024401415.1 Bacteroidales bacterium
AAGGTTATCTTCGCACCATATTCTGTCTGTGCCGCCTATTGTCGTCGTCTGTTGTTGTCTAGTATGTTTTTATATCACGTAGTTCATATGGCGGTAGTCCCACTCTTTGATTACTGTTGCTATCTCGTGCTCTCTTTGGTCTAGAACTCTCTCTATGCTCCATCTGATGTCTCCGAATGTATGATCTATATTCCATGTTGCTACTACGTTGTTGTCGTATGCATGAAGGTCTATAAGTGCTAATGCATATATTGGGTTGCTCATGATGTCTACGCCTACTTGCATTACCTCAAGTACAAGGTCCGCATCTCTAACGTAGTTTCTGTCTCCAAATGCTTTGTACTCGTTCACTACTTTGATGTAGTTTGGCAATGGTACACTTAACTTGGTGTCGTAGTATGTTGAGATGTTTGGAATGTTCAACAAGACTTTCGTGCTGATGTATCCTAATGGCATGTTGTGCCTGATTGGTACTACGCCAAATATAGGAGCAGGAGTAACTATGTAGTGTGTATGCTCTCTGATCACAATCGGTCCATGACCATGTACGTGATGGTGAATGAGGTGATGGTCAGCTACGTGATAGATGGCATGTGCATGATGATTATGTCCTCCATGGCCAACAGAGGGTGCGTGTGGAGAAGGAATAGGACGGTAATCGTGAATCTTTTCAGGACGACCGTGTCTTCCTCCATCGTTGTGTCCGAAGCGCTTTCCGTCAAATTTGTGCCCATCGTTGTGGCGCATTTGCTCTTCTCGCATGTTCCCGTTGTGGTTGCGATGGTTGTCGCTTCGTACATCGCCTTTATGGCCTCTGTTGCCGTCTCGCATTTCGCTTCTGTTGCTCTCATGGCGATTTGCGTCGTTATGTCTTTGGGCATTTGCTGTCGCAATGTTCAATGCAATTGCTGCAGCTATTGTTGCTATTGTTGTTAGTGTCTTCATGGCTAAATAATTTTACTGTTGTTGGTTATAGTTATCTGTTGTCTATCTATATCCAATTTTCGTGCCAAAATGAGAAAATCCCGCAAGTGATGTCGCATCGCTTGCAGGATTTCAACTATATAAACATACCAAGTTCTCTGATTGTCAATGCTTTGCGGTTTTGTACATGCATTTCGATCTATGGGAATATTTTTAATAAACTTCTGTGCCTAAGTCCATCAGTCGGCTGTCTACACGTAGACCTCCGTTGTTGATGTTCTTTTTTGATATCTCATAGCCAAGTTTACCGTCTGCACTGGTAAAGGCAATGCCTGCACCGTTAGCACATTGTCCTTGCTTCGAACTTACTATCAGTGTGTTCTTTCCTGCCTGATCGTTTACTACAAGGTTGATTTGTGAACTCTTCGACTCTCCAAGACAGATAATGTCACTGTTGCCAACTGTTGATATAGATGCAGCTGAACGTACTACGATGTTTCTGTTGACTATGGTCTTTGCTGCTGCTAATGTCTTTAACTCTTGTGTCAACTCCTTGTCTCCAATAATAGTGATAACAAGGTCTTTGTTGGCATCTTCAATTGGCCAGCTTGTGTTCTTTGCAAAGTTATAGATGTATAAAGCTTGATATTTTGCCATCTGTGCAACTACAGCGTTGCTGAAGCCCATAACAAATAGTGCAATTACGGCAATGCGGATAACTGAATTTTTCATAGTAGTAGGTATTAATAGTTAAGTAAATGTAGTTCTAATCATTCTTCCAAGACTAGGGTAGGTTAGCGTTAGGAACCAGTGTTGCTCCGAATGATTTTGTTCAAAGATACATAATTATTTTTTACATGTTATACATTTGTTTGCACTTTTTCGGTTATTTGTGCGTTTTTGAATGCGAAATGTAGCTTTCCTTATACCGATGTCGTAACTGCTTATGTTATAGCGTTAAAGATGTACTTGGTATGCTATGAAATCGTTTTGACTTCATTTAATATGGAAACTGCATTGTCTTTTTAGGCTTTGATATGGCTTTTCATTTCATTTAACTAAAAACGATAAACTAATAAATGCCTCCCTCCGTTTAACCCACCAAACAATAATAGCAACCTATTTTACCAACCCCATTACTCTTTGGTTAATTAAAGTTAAATATAATACAAAAAGTCGGATTTCTGTAACATATAGGAGCCTTCTTTTCGTATAAGACGACATTAAATCAAAGGGTAACAAACCATATTAAGGGAATATGAGACAACTAAAGATTACAAAGTCGATCACTAATCGTGAGAGCGCTTCTTTGGATAAGTATCTGCAGGAGATTGGCCGAGAGGAACTGATTACTGTAGAGGAAGAAGTAGAACTCGCTCAGCGAATTAAGCAGGGTGATGAGCGCGCACTTGAGAAACTTACTCGTGCGAATCTTCGTTTCGTGGTATCTGTAGCAAAGCAGTATCAAAATCAGGGACTAAGTTTGCCAGACCTTATTAATGAGGGTAACCTCGGTCTTATTAAGGCTGCAGAGAAGTTCGATGAAACTCGTGGTTTCAAATTCATATCTTATGCTGTATGGTGGATCCGTCAGTCTATTCTCCAAGCTTTGGCAGAACAGTCGCGTATCGTACGCCTTCCTCTTAATCAGGTGGGTTCTCTTAATAAGATTAATAAGGCATTCAATAAATTCGAACAGGAGAATGAGCGTAAGCCATCAGCAGAGGAACTTGCAGATCAGCTTGATCTTCCTGCCGATAAGGTAGCTGATACTCTTCGTGTATCTGGTCGCCATATCTCAGTTGATGCTCCTTTCGTAGAGGGTGAAGATAATAACCTCCTCGATGTTCTCGTTAATAATGATTCGCCTAACGCTGATCGACAGCTTATTAATGAGTCTCTCTCTCGTGAGATTGAACGAGCTCTCTCTACTCTTACAGAGCGTGAGAGCGATATCGTAAAGCTTTTCTTCGGTATCGGTTGCCAGGAGATGACCCTCGAGGAAATCGGTGAGCGTTTCGGTCTTACTCGTGAGCGCGTGCGCCAGATCAAGGAGAAGGCTATTCGTCGTCTTCGTCATAATTCCCGTAGTAAACTTTTGAAGTCTTATCTCGGTTAGGTATATTCCTATCGATAGCAATATTCTAGGCTACAAGGTGTATCTTTTTACACTTTGTAGCTTTTTTTAATTACCTTTGCACCTATGAAACAGTTCATATCTATCATATTCGCCTTTTTCTCACTGATAGTTATTGCTATATCATGTGCTTCTGCACGTACTGATTCGTCTCTGGTTCGTATTCATACTCCTTATGGTATCATGGTGGCGCGTCTGTATGATGATACTCCTCTTCATCGTGAGAATTTCTTAGGCCTGGTCCGTAATGGCGAGTATGATTCTTTGCTCTTTCATAGAGTTATCCAAAGTTTCATGATTCAAGGCGGTGATCCCGTTTCGCGTAATGCTCAGCCTTATGTGCGGTTAGGGGTAAATCAAATCGGTGGCCCAATAGATGCCGAAATAGTTCATCCAAAATATTTCCATAAGCGAGGTGCAATCGCCGCAGCTCGAAAGGGTGATGCGTTAAATCCTCATAAGATGTCTTCTGGCTCTCAATTCTATATCGTTCAAGGTGTAGTTTTCACAGATTCACTATTAAATGATTACGAACTCCGTATGAATAACCGTATCCGTCAACAGATATTCCAGCAACTTCAACCAGAATATGCCGACACTATCCGATATTGTCAGCAAAATGGGCTTCAGGATAATCTTATTGATATTCAAATAGCGGTTATGGCTAGGGTAGAGGAGGAATTGGAGAAGCGTGGTCAGTATAAGTTTACCGATGAACAACGTGAGGCTTATACTACAATAGGTGGTACTCCTCATTTAGATGGCGAATATACAGTCTTCGGGGAGATAATAGAGGGGTTGGAGGTGATAGATTCCATCGCAGCTCAGCCTGTATATAGCCCTGATGATAGACCGATGAAGAATATCTGGATGACAATGGAGATTATAGAGTAGTAGAGTTTGTTTATGTATCGCTATCTTATTTGTATATTTGTTTCGATTTTATCTCTGTGCATAAATGTAGATGCTCAGAGAGTCAAGGTGCGTATCCATACAAATATGGGAGATATGGTGGCAATGTTGTATGATGATACTCCTAAGCATCGTAACGAATTTATCAAGCTCGTTCAGGAGAAGCATTTTGATGGTACTCTTTTCTATCGCGTAGTACGTAATTTCGTTATTCAGGGCGGTTCGTCCGATTCTAAAAATGCTAAGCCTGGTCAACATATCGGCTATGGTGATGAGGCAGATAATATCGATTCAGAATTTACAAAAAAGCGTTTCCATAAGTTTGGAGCTTTGTGCGCTCCTCGCCAGCCTGATAAGGTCAATATGCTCAAAACGTCCGATATTTCACAGTTTTATATCGTGAATGGTCAGGTAATTGCCGATTCTGTTCTCACTCTCATGGAAAAGCGTGTCAATAATCCTATCAAGAAAAAATTACACGAGACTTATCATTATCCTCACAAGGAACGCTTGGCTGAACTGAAAAATACCGATAAAAAGGCATACAATGCTCTGGCTAAGGAGATTAAGGATAAAATTGATTTCGAGTACCGTATTTCCGATTATCTGGAGTTTACTAAGGAGCAGCGCGAAGCATATACTACTATTGGTGGAACGCCTGACTTAGACAGGGAGTATACCGTTTTCGGTGAACTTATTTCTGGGTTCGATGTGCTTCGAAAAATAAATAACCTGAAGGTGGATAAGTATGATCGACCTGTGCAGGATGTTCGCATGACTATTACTATTGAGGATTAATTAAATGAGATTGCGTTCGGTCATATTATCGCTTGTCAGTGTGTTGACTCTAATGTCATGTGGCAACTCTTCTTCTGATGAAAAGAAGCCTCAAGTCGTAAGGCCAGATTATTCTGAACGTAACAAGAATGCTATGGCTCATATCGTGGCGTATGATGTCTATGGCTCTTTTTTAGGTGAGGCTAATGGTGTATATGTGGCTCCTGATATCGTTCTTACCCCAATGTCTTGGATCAAGGGCGCTCAAAAGGCTAAGTTAAATCCTATAGGCAGTAAGCAGACTTTTAATGTTTTTGGTTTCTCCGCATATAACATCGATGATGATATTGTCGCGTTGCGTGTAGAACGCCGAGTCGCTTCAGATAAATTGCCTCCAATGATAACTTCCGGCAATATGTCGTCTGATGGTTTGCATTTCTTGTCAGTCGATAATAGAAAGCGTGTAGTTAAAAATGCTGTTGAGGTTGATTCTCTTGGCGTGTTGTCAACTCCTGTAGTGATAGGTACTCCTATATATAATGAGGATGGTAAGTTATGCGGTATGGTAGGTCGTGATAATAATCTGGTGTCCATAGCTACTATAGGTAAGATTCTTCCTCGTGTCAATGATGTTCACGAGAGTATCTATCAAATGCGCCTGAAGAGTAATACGGTCTATCCTTCAGCTTCGTCTGTCTCAGGGTTCATTTTGCATACTTCAATGGGAAAAATCTCTATGCGTCTGCTTAATGAAACTCCCGAGTATAAGGATAATATTATTCGTTTAGTGACCGACCATTTTTATGATAGCCTTTTAGTACACAGGGTGTTGGAGAATTATCTTATTCAAACCGGTGCAGCGGATAGTCGAGATGCCGGACCTGATAGCCAAGTTGGTTGGCAGGGACCTGGCTATACCATTCCTATGCATATCGTACCAGGAATCTTCCATAAACGCGGTATGGTAGCTGCTAGTAAGTTGCCTCAAGATCACAATAGTAGCAACCGTTCCGATGGTTCTCAGTTCTATATCGTTTCTGGTCGCACTTTCTCTTCAAAGGAGCTGGATGATATAGAGAAGGAGTATAATAAGAAGTTCTCGCCTGCTCAAAGGGAGGCTTATACCACTGTCGGTGGCGCACCGTATCTGGATGGAGATTATACTGTCTTCGCTGAGGTGACTTCCGGTATGGATGTTGTCGATCGAATAGCAGCTGTCCCTCTGAATGGCGATCGTCCCGTAAAGGATATTCGCATTTATAAGGCAACTTTAATTCGTAAGTAATTTCGTAACATCAAATATACAGCATCGTAATAACTAACAGTTTTTAACAATATAAACTAATATCGACGTGATAGCATTAATGATTGCAGTGTTCCTTGTCGGCTATGCATGTATAGCATTGGAACATCCTCTGAAGATTAATAAGGCAGCTCCTGCTCTTATTATTGGCGTAGTTACATGGGTAATTTTTATTACAATGGGTAATAATGATCCGCATGAAGTCGTACATCTTCTTCAGGAGAATCTTGGTGAAACATCAGAAACTCTCTTCTTCCTCTTGGCAGCTATGACTATCGTAGAGGCGGTTGATTCGCATAGTGGTTTCAGTGTTCTTACTAGCGTAATAAAAACTCGTAGTAAGGTTAAACTTCTTTGGATTATCTGTATCCTGACATTCTTTATGTCTGCAGTTCTCGATAACCTTACTACTACTATCGTTATGATAGCTTTACTTCGTAAACTTGTAGCAGATAAGGAGACTCGATGGATTCTCGTAGGCTCTGTTGTTATTGCAGCTAATGCCGGCGGAGCATGGAGTCCTATTGGCGACGTTACAACTATTATGTTGTGGATCGGTGGACAGATATCTGCTGCTAATATCATGAAGGCTATCTTGGTTCCTAGCCTTGTCGCTCTTGTCGTTCCTCTTGTTATCCTTTCTTTCACTCTTAAGGGTAATGTTGAACGTCCAGTTGAAGGTTCAAATGATACCATTGTCACTACACGCAAAATGCAGACAGCAATACTTTGTCTTGGCGTATTGATGCTTGTATGCGTTCCTCCTTTCAAGATGATTACACACCTCCCTCCATATATGGGTATGTTGTTGGGTCTTGGTATCGTATGGGTTGTAACAGAGGTTGTTCACCGTAAGAGAGAGCGTAGCATTCGTAATCGTCTCGTTATCGAGAATATTATGCGTAAGGTAGATGTGCCTACTATATTCTTCTTCCTCGGTATCCTCACGGCTGTTGGCGCATTGGCTACTGCAGGTATTCTTAAGGATTTCTCTGCATGGCTCGATGCTGTAACAGATAAGAATATCTATGTTATAAACCTTACCATTGGTGTACTTTCTTCAATTGTTGATAATGTGCCTCTCGTAGCTGGTGCTATGGGTATGTATGAAATAGCTGCCGATCCATCTTCTGTTTATGCTATGGATGGTACTTTCTGGGAGATGTTGGCATACTGCGCTGGTACAGGTGGTAGCGTTCTCATCATCGGTTCTGCTGCCGGCGTAGCTGCTATGGGGCTTGAGAAGATCGACTTCATGTGGTATGTTAAGCGTATGTCGATTCTCGCACTTTCTGGTTATTTCGCTGGCGCCTTGGTCTTCTGGCTCATGCAATAAAGTCTAATTTTTTGATAGAGGATACCCGTTATGAATTATTCTTTTTTTGATTTCCTTCGTCTTTTAGGTTCCTTGGCTCTCTTCTTGTATGGTATGAAGATGATGTCCGAGGCTTTACAGAAGGTAGCAGGTTCACGTCTCAAGAATATTCTTGGAATAATGACGTCCAATCGGTTCTTGGGCCTCATAACGGGCTTCCTTATCACTACTGTTATCCAGTCTTCTAGTGCCACTACTGTACTCGTCGTCAGTTTCGTAAATGCTGGCCTATTGTCTCTTACAGAGTCTATAGGTGTTATTATGGGTGCTAATATCGGTACCACAGTCACTGGCTGGATTATCAGTATTTTAGGATTTAGCGCAGATATCTCAGCTTTGGCTCTGCCTGCTATAGGTGTGGCTCTTCCGCTGATTTTCAATAAGCGTAATACTTGGCATAATGTGGGTGAGCTTATTGTAGGTATAGCTTTGCTTTTTATGGGTCTCGATTTCCTTAAGGCGTCTGTACCTAATATCAATGAGTCTCCAGAAATTTTGGCTTTCCTCCAGAATTACACTAGCGGTGGTTATGCTTCTATTTTCTTATTCTTGTTCATCGGTACTGTATTGACGGTTGTTATCCAATCGTCTAGTGCTACCATGGCTCTCACTTTTGTAATGTGTTCTCAGGGGTGGATCCCGTTCGAGATGGCTGCTGCTATGGTGATGGGTGAGAATATCGGTACTACCGTGACTGCTAATATCGCTGCATCTGTCGGTAATGTATCTGCTCGCCGTGCCGCTATGGTTCACATGGTCTTCAATCTTCTTGGTATATGTTGGCTACTCATCGTCTTCTATCCTTTTACAGATTTGGTCGATTCTGTAGTGATGGGTATGTCTGGTACTTCTCCAAGAGTGGATGTTGAGCAGGTGCCACTGGCTTTGGCCGTATTCCATACTATATTTAATCTCTCTAATGCGTTTATCTTTATTTGGTTTACCAAACTTATCGAACGTATCGTTATGAGAGTATTGCCTGCTAAGCCTGATACAGAAGAGGAATTTCATCTCAGGTTTATATCTACTGGTATGCTGTCAACATCTGAATTGTCTCAGATTCAGGCTAAGAAAGAGATAACTCTCTTCGCAGAGCATACTCATAAGATGTTCGGTATGGTACGTCAGTTGCTGGACGAACAATTGTCTTCTTCTGATTTCGAGAAGTCGTATGAGAAGATTAAGAAGTATGAGGATCTTAGTGATAATGTCGAAGTCGAAATAGCTAATTATCTTACTAAGGTCAATCAGGGTAAATTGTCTGATGTAGGTCGTCGTCGTAATAAGGCTATGCTTAAGATTGTTGGCGAAATAGAGAGTGTCGGTGATGCTAATTTCTCTATCGCTCGTCTCATAAATCGCGTCCGTACTCAGAATCTAACAATGCCTCCTGTCATTAAGGAGAAGCTTTTTATGATGCTCGATCTCGTCGATCGTTCTCTCGATGTAATGGATCGTAATTTGTCGTCTGATGATTTTAAGTGTGATCTGAATCGTGCGCAGGAGTGTGAGGCTGATATTAACGCTTTCCGTAATCAGGAGAAGATGCAGAATTTCGAACGTGTTAAAAATGGCGAGTATCCATACGAAATGGGTGTCTATTTTACGGATATGTTGCAGGAATGCGAGGAGCTCGGCGATTATGTGATTAATGTTACAGAAGCATTGGCCGAGGTATGATGTAGCTTGAATAATATTAAATAGGGCGATTTTTTGAAGTCTCCTCAATTTGTAAATCCCTAAGTACGTTTGTATTTAGGGATTTTCGTATTTTTGCACTATGGAAGAAATTACAACTACACCTATTAAGCCATATTATCAGGATGGTCATTCTAAGGCTAACGAGGTAGAGCAGATGTTCAATGCTATTGCTCCTAAGTACGACCTCCTTAACCATCTCTTGTCCATGAATATCGATAAGAGTTGGCGTCGTAAGGCTATTCGCGCCATCGCTGATTTGACTCCGCTTAATCATATTTTGGATGTCGCTACTGGTACTGGAGATTTAGCTATTCTTGCCCATAAGATGCTGGGAGTTCCTGTTACTGGTACAGACCTTACTGAGGGTATGATAGAAATAGGTCGTCAGAAGGTCGCTAAGGAAGGGTTTCAAGAGATGATTGAGCTGGCAAAGGCAGATTCTGAATCATTGCCATTTGCTGATAATCAGTTCGATGCTGTTACAGTTGCTTTCGGTGTCCGAAATTATGCTCATCTAGATAAGGGGCTTGCTGAGATGGCTCGCGTTATTCGTCGCGGTGGCCGTATGGTTATTCTCGAGTTCTCTAAGCCTCGCCATTTCCCTATGAAGCAGTTGTATATGTTCTATTTTAAGAATATTCTGCCTCTGATAGGTCGTTTCGTTTCAAAGGATAGTAGAGCTTATGAGTATCTTCCAGAGTCTGTCCTCGCTTTCCCTGATGGTGAAGAGTTTGAGAGGTATCTTATCTCTGCAGGTGTTAAGCCAATCAAGCGTATTTCTCTTACTTTTGGTATAGCTACCATATATATTGCCGAAAAGCTGTAATAATGCTTAGGTTGTTTTGCATATTGGTTCTTATATTGGTTGGTATTCCTTCTTTTTCGCAGGTAATACCAGAGGCTCGTTCGCGTCGTCTCGCCAATCTGCCTGGCTATGAGTTCCAACAGTTGCATTTCGGCTTCCTCATAGGTTTTAATTTTCTGGATTACCATATTTACAATACAGGGGCTCGTACCTCCGATAATAAGTATGTCGCACGTTATGCAGAGGTCGAGGATCTGGCTCCAGGCATAAATCTGGGTATCATCACTGATCTTCGCATCACTCGTAATCTTAATCTCCGTGTCTTGCCTGGCGTAAGTTTCGGTGAGCGTAATCTTACCTTCTATAATGAGTTCGGAGAAAAAGTCGACGAGGATCCGTTACGTATAAAGTCCACTTTTATAGATTTCCCCATAGTGCTGAAGTATAGCGCTTTTCGTTTGCACAATGTTCAGCCTTTCGTTGATACTGGAGTCTCTTTTAAGTACGATTTGGCAAGAGATAAGCAAAGCCACCTTCAGATGAAGTCTTTTGATACTTGTCTCGATTTCGGCGCCGGCCTTGATTTCTATCTTCAGTATTTTCGTTTCTCCGTGGAACTCAAGAGTTCTTTCGGATTGACGAATTTACATAAGCTCGAAGTAGATGCCGATTATGAAGATCGCCCTTATCAACAAGCTATCAATGCTCTTAAATCGCGTGTCTTTAGCATCAATTTCTTTTTCGAGTAGACCTTGCTTCTCATGTTAAATTTCCGAGTTGTATTTGTCCTCAAGCCAATGGTTGAATTCTACACGGCTCATCTCTTTGGCGTTCTTCTTCGTTTCTTCAGTAATGTCTTCTAATCTGAATTCTACAGTTCTCCTTTTCCGTAGAAATATTGTCAACGTCAATATTTGAACTAGGCTAAGTAATAGAAGTTTGACTATCGAAGGCGTGGCTTTCTTGCCGTATCTGCTCCATTCACTTCCCCATAGCCCGTTTATATGAATGAGTACCACACGTGTGTACTCCGGAAGTATCGTGGCGCTATTGTATGCCAGTTGTCGCGTGCCTATCGTCTCTTTGCCATCTGTGGTAATGTGCCCAGAAGGGTAGAAGAGTACGTTGGTTTTGTCTTTCAATGCTCCCTCTATAATGGTGCCTAGTTGCATGGCTTGTTCTACTCCTTTGCGAGATTTCCTTAAGTCTGGTACTGGTATGGCATCAAATAAGGATAGTATATGTCCTATGACTGGTATGCTGAAGTACTCTTCATCAACAAGTGGACGAAATTTCTCTTTGTAAAATGTGCCAAATAGCATAATCGGGTCCATTACTGCTTGGTGCTTTGGCCATATCAAAAGGTTTTCACCCTCTTTGCATTGAAGCAGTTCTCTATTGGCTATTCTAATGTTGTAATGCCAACGCATAAAGAAGTAGCCTGTCCAACATGTGACTTCTCGGCATGCTATTATGAATGTTATTGAGGCTAACAGAAAAAATAGCCCAAGGAATAGGAATACATATTTGGATGACAATAGGTTTAATATCAAATAATTGCTGGCCGATGCCATAAATATGTACACAAATGATATCAGGTTGAAGTATGCTAGTGTAGTCCCTTGTTTCTCCGCAGGAACTCTCTTTTGTATGTAGGCATCAAGTGGTATCTTGAATATACCGCAAGTTATCGCTAGTATTACAAGTAGTGTCGTTAATGTGTAGATATTAGACCCCAAGATGAATGTTAATATTAAGAGTACAGATATCGCAATGCCAACTAGAGGTGTCGCTCCAAGCATGAAGCGTTTAGTGTCCAATTTACCGCCCAATACACATCCCAATGTTATGCCAATAGCCATTATGGCCAATAGTAGACCTGTGTGTGTATGACTTAGTGATAGTGGCTCTTCTTCGCAATATATTATCAGTAGCATTTGTATCGAGGCACATAACCACCAGAAGAGCGATAGAAAGTGTATCACTGGGTTGACTCCAGTGTATTTTTTCAGCATCTTGTGGGTCTCCTTTATGAAGGTAATCGGATTGGCAGAACTTTCGTTTGCTTGTGTGGCTTCTTTGACTTTTAATGTCAATGAGAATAGGTATCCTAAGATTGCTAACCCCATCAGTGTGCCGTACCATATAATTGGGTTGTCGTAGTCTGCCATGAAACTGGCAGCTATAGTGCCTATTAGCATAGCTAGAAATGATACTCCTTCCATGTATCCCATGCCAATGGCTACTCCATCTTCTCCTCCTATGTCGCGAATGAGTGCATATTTGGATGGCGAATATAGTGCACTTTGCAGCCCCATCAGCAATACACTCCCTATTGCAAGAATTGTTGAGTGTTGCATAAATGCTATTATAGCAATAGCCATTATGCCTATCTCACTCAGTTTTGCCCATCGTAGAGTCTTCTGTTTGCTGTATAGAGCTGGTAATTTGGATGCTAAGGGCGAAAAAAATAAATATGGTAATACCAATGCTCCCGCAGCCATGCTGACTAGCATCGGTTTGTACTCTGCATCAACCCAACTAACTGCTACAAAACTTGTTAGTATCTTCAGAACATTGTCGTTCATCACACCACAAAAGTTAGTGGCGAACAATTTGTAGAAATCTTTCTTCATATCTCCTTTTACGTTAACCTGCTACACTATGTTGCAGTTTGGTGTCCTGCAGTGGGTTTGCAAAAATCGTACCATACTTTTCTAACATTTTTTTATCTTTGCAAGCATAAGCGCAGAAAAAATGAAAAGACTAGTTGTTACTTTGTATATATTTGCTGTTGTTTCATCGGTTATTTTTGCACAGAATATTCAGCGTTTTGAGTATTACGGAAGTGAAAACGGCCTGTCCCAGAATAATGCCTATAGCGTGACTTGTGATAAAAATGGGTTCTTATGGGTGGGTACCATGAATGGCTTGAATCGTTTCGATGGTAAATCTTTTAAGTATTTCCATGATTATTCTCATGCTCATAGCCATCGCGTCGAGAGAATGTGGACTGATAAGGCTGATTATATTTGGGCTGAAACGTATGATGGAACTTACGAGTATTTGGATCAGCGTCACGAGGAGTTCAATGTCATTCCTTTCAATAGCACTAATGATGCCGCTACTGCTTTCGTTCAGTATTCTGACTCTCTCATCTTTGTCGGTACAGAACAGTCTGGTCTATATGCGCTCAATCTTCAGAATGATGGACGCTATTCTGTTACTCAGTATAGTATAGATGGTAAATGTATCAATGGCCTGTTTATATCGTCGGATTTCACTCTTTGGGTTATGACAAATAGCGGAGTGGCTCGTCTCTCCAATTATATGATTATGTCCTGCTCTGATTGGACTGTTAAACTTGAGCAGGAGTCTGTCGGGTTCACTGGTGCCGTGGCTGAAATTGACGATAATATTTTCCTAGGTACTAAAGGCCATGGTATTATGCAGTAC
>JAKSLC010000075.1 GCA_024401415.1 Bacteroidales bacterium
GTAAGGAGACTTTCTCTCTGAGATACTCTCTATATAAGATTGAGGGAATATAGCCTCCTCATCAGTATCTATCTGGGTATCCGATACAAACACCAGATCATCAACCTTTATAGATTCATCCTCATCGCCATTACCATGATCATCCTTGAAAAGCTCCTTATACTCATTCTGCTTAAGTTCGATAAGAGCCTCCTGGAGAATCTTCTGGTATGCCTCATAACCGATATCCGAAATGAAACCACTCTGTTCAGCCCCCAATACATTACCAGTACCGCGGATATCCAGGTCTTGCATAGCGATATTGAAGCCACTACCTAAATCTGAAAACTCACCAATAATCTTCAGACGTCGACGCCCCTCCTGGGTAAGTTGAGCCAAAGGAGGAGCGAACAAATAGCAATATGCCTTCTTATTGCTACGACCAACACGTCCTCTTAACTGATGGAGCTCGCTAAGGCCAAACATATGAGCATTATTGATTATGATAGTATTGGCATTAGGAATATCCAGACCCGACTCGATAATAGTAGTAGCCAACAAGACATCGTACTCACCATCAATAAAATCGAGCATTATCGACTCAAGTTGCATACCATCCATCTGACCATGCCCGACAACTGTCCTAAGATCAGGCATTAACTTTGCCAACACTCTCTGCAGTTCCAGCAAATGATTGATACGATTATTGATAATAAACACCTGTCCACCTCTGTCGACCTCGAACTTGATAGCCTCGCACATAGCCTCCTCACTGAAGACCCTTACCTCAGTCTGGATAGGCTGTCTATTTGACGGTGGGGTCTGAAGGACACTTAAATCTCGTGCGCCCATAAGAGAGAACTGCAAGGTACGAGGTATAGGAGTAGCAGTCAACGTCAGAGTATCAACATTAACCTTCAGCTCCTTCAGTTTCTCCTTTACTGCCACGCCGAACCTCTGCTCCTCATCTATAACCAAGAGACCGAGGTCCTTAAACTCGACATCCTTACCGATAAGACGATGTGTACCGATAACAATATTTACAGAACCATCCTTCACACCCTTAAGCACTGCCCTAGTCTCAGAGGTTTTACGAAGTCGAGATACATATTCAATTTTACAAGGAAAATCCTTCAAACGCGACTTAAAAGTATTATAATGCTGGAAAGCCAATACGGTAGTAGGAACCAACACAGCTACCTGCTTATTATCAGCAACTGCCTTAAAAGCGGCACGAATAGCCAGTTCTGTTTTTCCGAACCCCACATCGCCACAGACAAGACGATCCATAGGAGTTTTCTTCTCCATATCCTTCTTTATTGCCTGGGTTGCCGTATACTGGTCAGGGGTATCCTCATAGAAGAAAGACGCCTCTAATTCCTGCTGCAGGAACGAATCAGGAGAGAAAGCGAAACCCTCTTCATCTTTCCTTCGGGCATACAACTTGATAAGATTTGAAGCAATGTCCTTAACATGCTTCTTAGTTTTCTCCTTGAGATTATCCCAATAAGAAGAACCTAAAGTTCTAATTTTAGGCTCAACACCTTCCTTACCTCTATATTTAGATATCTTATGGAGAGACTGAACATTAACAAACAATCTATCCTTTCCAGCGAAAGAGAGGAGGACGGTCTCTACAGTTCTGCCATTGATAACCTGAGAGCTCAAACCATTGAAGATACAGATACCATGATCAATATGTACAACATAATCGCCCACCTTCAACTGAGACAACTCCTTTAGCGTTATACTCTGCTGAGAAGCACGCATCCTTTCATTACGTAGAGCATACTTATGATATCGCTCAAAAATCTGATGATCTGTATAGACACATAACTTAGCTACAGTATCTACGAAACCAGCATGAAGAGTAGTCTTAACCTCGTTATACTTTAATTTACGTTTTCGTTCTTTGAGAATAGCTCCCAATCTCTCTAACTGCCTACTATTATCAGACAAGACAAACACCTTATACTCATCAGCGGTACGATAATAGATATCGTCCTCTAACAAATCGAAATTCTTCTTGAAAGAAGGTTGAGTCAATATCGCAAAATTGACCCATTGCTCACCTTCTGGGATAGCAAAAGCGGGAGGTACAAGTAAAATACGCTTACGCTGATGAACAGCCTGGAGCCAACCGTCTGGCGACACAAAATCCGACATACTGATACGCTTAGCCTCTTCAGAGGAGGTAGTATCAGCTATTCGGACTGCACTCTGAGCCTGCTCATACACCTGTGCTATTATATCAGCGACAAGATCTGGCTGCTCTACCCATAACGGCATATCATCCGGCAAAGCTTCGATAAGAGATACTCGAGACCTACTCTCGGAGCTACCCATACTGAGGTCTGGCACGATAAGAACCTCATCGAGCTTACTAACAGACAACTGACTATCCAGTTCAAAAGTTCTAATAGAGTCAACCTCATCGCCAAAGAAATCAATACGATAAGGAACATCAGAGGCGAAAGAAAAGATATCTACAATACTTCCACGAACACTATACTGCCCGGGCTCATATACAAAATCTACACGTTCGAAACCATACTCGATAAGAACATCTGTAAGGAACTGTATAGAGATACGCTCTCCGCAATTGAGTTTGAGAGTATTTTCCTGCAAGTCGACAGTTGAAATAACCTTCTCGGAAACAGCTTGAGGATAAGTTACTACCAACACGTTCTGAGGACCGAACAACTGAGATACAGCCTCAGTTCTCAGCTGGATATTCTGCGCATCATACCCATCAGCAGAAGGTCTATGTTTAAAAGACGAAGGCAAGAAAAAGACGCGGTCTTCGCCAATCAACTTAGCCAGATCGTGGTAAAGATAAGGCGCGTCATCACGCTCTGCGCATACCACTACACCGCTCTTACAAGACGAAGCAATGACCAATGCCCTTGCAGAATAAGATAAACCGCGAAGATAAATACGAGAAGACGAGCTGGGTGCGGTTGTCAGGAAATGTGCAACTTGCTCAACTCTGTTATCCTTACCATATAAAGACAACAACTCATCTGCAGGTGACGAAGATGCGTTTTGCATACTGAAAAGAATTATAGCAAAAAGAGGTCACCCCATAAAAGGTGACCTCTTATATTATATACAGATATCTATCTGATTAATAGAACTTAATTCTGTTATCTTCTGTATCTACATCCAAGATAACCTGGTAAGCGTAGTTTGTGAAAGCATTGATGAGCTGACTATTGCTATATTCAGCAGCAGCTGGATTTGCCTCGAACTGCTTAACAGAGAATACATACGCAGCGTTCTGACCGCGAACCACACCAGACTGAACATTTTCAGCAGCTGCCATAATCTGACCAACGAGAGCTGGCTCAATACCTGCACCTGAAACTGAGTTGATTGCATAATTCACATGAGAAGCAGAATCAACCTTAACACTATATTTCTCAGCAATCTGAGCGAGCGACATACCCTTAACAGACTCAGCTACAAGAGCGGCCTTCTTGTCCTTAAGAATATCGTTGGTAATAACAGCCTCTACATCAGCTACAGAAGCATAACCCTTACTCTGCTCTCTAACGAGAAGTGCGATAACGAACTGATCGTTGATTTCGAAAAGTTCAGACACCTCATCAATATCAGCCTTGAAAGCCCACTTAACGAGATCGCGAGCGCTACGGAGGTTATTTATGCTATAAGCATTCTGACGAATGTTGTTACCATAACGCTTAACCAAATTAAGAGTATCGATAGCAGCCTCGAAAGAAGCTCTAGTTGTATGCTGTGTAGCGAAGGTCTGAGCATCAGAGTAAACCATCTGATGAGTCTTAGAGCTGTACTCTATAGCCTTATCTATAGTTGCGAAATTGTACTTCTTAACAGCAACGCCCTTATCCTGAATCTTGATGATATGGATACCGTACTGAGATTCAACCTTTACGATATCACCCTTAGCGCCAGTGAAGCAAGCCTCATTGAACTCTGGAACCATCATACCATCTGTGAACCAATCGAGGTCGCCACCATTAACAGCAGAACCTGGGTCTTCAGAATATGTACGAGCCATAGCTGCGAAATTAGCACCCTTCTTAGCAGCTGCGAAGAGGCTATCAGCCTTATCGACATTATTACGAAGAAGAATATGAGCTGCCTTAACTGAGTCAGGACGCTGAGCTACAGAAACGAGGCGGCTGATTTTGAAAGAATCACCCTCGCGGTATGGACCGAACACCTCGCCCTCCTTAAGATTTGCAACTGCAGATGCAAGTATTGAAGGAAGCTGAGCCTCTGTCATGAAACGAGAAGCAGTTGGGTTCTGAGAATTCATTTGCGCATAAGCCTCAGCATCCTCAGCTGAAGAGAAATCAGAGATCATATCAGCTACAGAGTTCTTGATAGACTCAACATCTTCTTCTGTTGCTGCGATAGGGAAAGTTACATATACGATATCGCGAGTAGCATCTACCTTGTAATTCTCCTTGAATTGATTGTATACCTTCTCAACCTCAGACTTCTTAACTGTGATAGCAGAATCAGGAATTGAAGTATAACGCACGCCTACGAAAGCAACGTCAGCTGTTTTAGAACGGAGAGCAGCCTCAGCCTCTTTCTCAGCCTTTGTTGTATATAGACCCTTAGCGAGAGCAACCATATACTTTGTATTGAGGCGCTCACGAATCATGTTTGACTGAATATTATTCCAGATCTGGCGGCTACGAGGATCGACCATTTCATCATCACTAGAAACTGCTTGAACGAAATTAGTAGCTGCAACACTGTTATACATACCAGTGTTAGGATCTGTGAAGAACTGACGCATCATTGGAGAGATATGGTTACCTGCTACCATATCGAGAATCTCATTAGCAGATACCTCTACACCTGCATTCTCATATACCTTAGCGAAAACCTTATCATTGATAATCTGCCGCCATACGCTCTCACGGAGCTGAGTCTGCATACCTTCATTAAGAGAGATACCCTGAGTCATCTTATAGAAGTTCTCTGCGTTCTCAATCTCATACTGATACTCTTGAAGCTTAATCTTCTCACCGTCTACCTTACCGATGGTATCGTTATCCTGGAAGATGCTATTACCATTATTGAACAAATCGCCTAGGATAAAAGCCAAGAGAGCCAATCCAATGAGGACAGTCAAGAAAACACCTGCCCTGTTGCGTAGTGATTGTAAAGTTGCCATATTTAATTTTGTACTACTTACTTACGTGTGTATTATTCGTTTGGGGCGCAAAGTTAACAATTTTTTTGAATGCTTAAAACGTTTACACTAAAATATTCCCATTAGAGACGAGGATTGTTCTCTACATTGTATTTCTTTCGCAACATCTTAGCATATTCACGTTCACGATAAGTTATAAGATCGACCTGGAGTTGCTGAGCAGCCAACTGCTTTTCCAACTGCTGACCATCTGTGAATGTTCCGTCGATGACAATGCAATCTGACTTAAGGTACGGCCATAGATAATCGTCATACAAACCGCCTTGATTCTGATCTCCCTCGATAAGTTCAACATACAACTTCTTGTCTACAGGTTTACCCTTATCCACAGCCTTACGAACCTTATCGGCATCGCGAGAAGAATCGCATATATATATCCTACCAGAGAAAGAACCACCCTTTGAATATCTGGAAGGATTTGCCTTGTACAAATAATCGATTATTGTACTATCATTATCCTGTCGTCCCCATACATGCTGAACATTCATTTCATACACCAATGGTCCATCAATATACTCTGCCAAGGTATATCTATAGTTAGCATCCTCGACAGGAAGCTGTTTTTTATAATAATCACTGAGAGCCACGTCTATGAGAGTAGACTTATACTCAGATGGAGTCTGATTAGAAGGTATAGAAACTGGCACATCAATATCCCGGACATATATCTTATAGCCTGAAGCAAAAGTGATTATAGGAGAATTATAGTCAGACAACTGCTGCAACTTCTCTGCATTACTCAAAGAAGACAACGCAATACCTACAATATCGTTGAGGGCTGTATGATTCAATACAGCCTTGTATTTCTTTGCGGTTTTAGACGCTATTGCGTGAGCACTCAAAGCACTAACCTTCGACTTATCCATCAATTCTGCGAACATACGAGACAACTGAGCATCTGGTATAGAAGAACGTTCATCGAGCATTTTGATGATATGCAATCCGAAAGGAGACACAACAATACCAGAAACCTCATCCCTCTTGAGAGACAATGCAGCATTCATAAAACCAGGAATATTGGTATCCTCAAAAAGCCATGGCATCTTACCTCCATAATGAGCAGACTGCATATCAGTAGAGTACTTCTTTGCCAAAGCCTCGAAATCTTCACCTCTACGTATACAAGACAAGAGACTATCCATAAGATGCATATCAGCACGAGAAGGAGACTTAATAGTATCAGGCATAGCCCTCATTATATGAGCCACCTGAATCTGACGGAACGGCTTAGTTTCCTTGACATTAATAAAATGGTACCCGAACTGAGAACGAACGATAGGAGAAACTGTTCCGACAGGAGTTGCGTAAGCTGCATCTTCAAACGGAGTTACCATATTCAATGTTGTGAAAAAACCAAGATCTTCTTCTATTACGTCATTCCTACCAGACTGTGGGAGCACCCATTGAGCACCCAAAGAGCTCCCATACTTCATCAAAGAATCTCTAAGTAAAGATATCTTATTATAAGCTGCCAGAGAATCTGCAGGAGAAGCATTATTAGCAACAGGGACCAAAACATGCGAAGCATGAATACGAGTCTTGAAACGGGTGCTGATAGTCTGCTTATAGGCATCAAGAGCAGCAGAATCGACCATATACGGAGCGGTAAGCTCATCCCTATACATCTTACACTCCTTTTTATAAGAAGAGAGAGTATCCAACTGGAGAGACTTAGCCTCTTGAACCTTCAACTTATAGTTGACATAGAGAGTGAGATAATCTTCACGAGGAGTGTAAATATTATTGATTCTACAGTTCTTACGAAACAAATGGTCGAACTCATTCTTATCGAACTGCACCTTTTGGGCAAAAATATTTGTAGCCACCAATGCGATGGCTACAAACGATGATATTTTATTGCTTATCCTCATACTTATAATTTAACCTCAGCCTTAGCGCCTGTATAATCGACACGAACGCCCTGAATGCTTGAGAAATCGTGATATTGGCGATTACCATCGACTAAGACAACATTGAAAGTACGATTTTTGAGCATACCTTCGAACTCACCTTGGCGATCTGCTATGGTAAGAGTCTTTGCCGCCTCATCATAATGCATAGATATGATTGAGAATGCGCCATTTTCATAATTGTAGTTGGTATTCTCATCCTCATAGAGTTCATAATCAGCATCCTGACCAGCAAACACCATAAGAGTCAAGTTATCTGCCTTCTTCTCATCAGACCATTGCATTACAGGCCCCATAGGAACGATCTGACCGCTACGAGCGAATAGAGGCATACGCTCATAAGGAGCATCTACATTGAGAGTCTCCCCACCGTTGCTAACTGCCTTACCTGTATAGAAATCATACCATTTTGCGCCTGCAGGGAAGTAGACGTCAAGCTTGCGGGCATTATAAGATGCAACAGGGCAAACCATGAGAGCATTACCGAACATATACTGATATGGTACATTGAGAGCCTTCTGATCAGCAGCGAAATCCATCATCAAAGGACGCATAATAGTATAATCCTTATGATATGTAGCGCCAGCCATAGTATAAATATAAGGCATCAACTGATAACGCAATCTAGTATAATAAACGATAGACTCATACGCTGGGTGCTTAGCAGGAGCGATATTCCAAGGTTCACGCAGAGGGAACTGACCATGGGCACGATACAAAGGACAGAAAGCACCGAACTGGAACCAACGAGTATTTAACTCGCGCCATTCCTTGAGATCATCATTCTCTTTGCCTGTAGCGTCAAAGATATGCTGAGCTTTCTCATAACGAGACTCAACACAGAAACCACCGATATCCATTGTCCAATATGGAACTCCAGATATTGCGAAATTAAGACCCGCAGTGACCTGAGCACGCATATCCTCCCAACGAGTAGCAATATCACCAGACCAAGTAGACGTAGCATTACGCTGCTGACCTGCGAAACCGGAACGAGTCAATAGATATACACGATCATTAGGATTAGCAGAACGCTGGCCTTCATAGAAGCCAAGACCCTGCATCAAACCATAAGCGTTGAAATACTTAGCTGAAGGACCATAATATGTAGGTCCGCATAGAGCCTTGCGATACTCAAGGTCAGTACAATCTCGAACATTAGGCTCAGATGCATCTACCCACCAAGCATCGAAGCCAAGAGTATAAAGATGTTCATTGACCTGATCCCAAAAGAGTTTACGCGCACCTGGGGCATACGCGTCATAGAAAGAACCTAGATAACCAGGGCCAATCCAGTCCTTGATGGAATCAGTAATAGCCTGCTGATACATCCAGCCATTCTCATCGAACTCCTTGTAGTGCTCTGTATTAGCATAGAACTTAGGCCACACAGAAATCATGATATGAGCATTCTGATTATGAACCTCATCGACCATAGCCTTAGCATCAGGGAAACGCTGCTTATCAAACTCATGAGAACCCCACTGATCCTCCTCCCAATAGCTCCAGTCTTGAACGATATTATCGATAGGAATCTGACGTTCACGGAACTCGTGCAACACATCAAGAAGTTCATCTTGAGTCTTGTAGCGTTCACGGCTCTGCCAATAACCCATCGCCCACTTAGGCATTATAGTAGCCTTACCAGTAACCTGACGATAGCCAGCTACCACATCATCAGCATTATTACCCTTAATGAAATAATAGTCTACAGCATCAGCCATTTCGCTCCAGAAAGAGACCTTATTCTGCTGAGACTCGTCAACAGGAGAAAGGACACGAAGACCGCAGTAAGACACATATCCATCAGGCAACCATTCGATGCGCAGAGGCACACGCTTATTTGCTTCAAGATTAACTGCAAACTTATATGAATTAGGATTCCAAGCTGTTCTCCAACGTTCAGGAACTACAAGCTGATTGTCGATATAAATTTTCATATAACCAGCATAGTAAAGATTGAAACGGAAGAGACCCGACTCCGAAGGCTCTATATCACCTTCGAAAAGAACATTAGATCCAAAATAATTAAAGCCGTCAGGAGTATTAACCACCTGATTGAGTTTTTTCTCACGATCCAGATACTCGAAATAGAGAGAATCCTCTCGGCGAACCAAAGTTTCGCCCTGCATAGGCTTATATGTTCCAGTTATAGCACCCTCTTGGCCATCCTTATCGTAGAGTTTGAACACATTACCGAGCTGTTGATACTCGCGAGGATCACCAAACTTACTATAAGAATAGTTATCCCAGAGAATGGCGTAATTCTTACTTGAAACGATAATAGGTACAGAAACCTTGGTATTATACTGGAAGAGATCCTCATTACGTCCCTTATAGTTCCACTCATCAGCCTGATGCTGACCTAACCCATACAAAGCTTCATCCTCTGGAGTATCCCATACCTGACGTACTGTATATGCTTTAGTCTCCTCAACTTCTATCGGAGAGAATGAACGTTGATTCTCAGATATTATTGTATTGCCATCAGCATCAACGAAAGAGACCTTACCAGTGGCCTTACAAACGACAGCCGTCAATTTTGCCGTCTTCACTGAAACAGCATCTTCTGCATCCTTCACCTCAAAAGGTACACCATATTCTTGAGGGACTGCTATAAGACTCTCTACTGAAGGAAATTGCTGACCTACAGGAACAGCACTAACGTGAATAATGTCTGGGGCTAACACCTCAAGACGGATAGTCTCTTGCTCAAGAGAAACCGTTACCCCCTTGTAATTTTGTTCTATGCCATTTTGTGTGCACGAAGACAGTGTTGCTGTACTTATTATGAAGCCAAGTACCAACGCTTGAACGGTAAACCTAACCTTCACCATGTCTACTAATATTGCTAGTTAATTTATATGTGTTTGCAAAGATATAGAATTGTAAACATAATGCAACAACTTAGCTACACTATGCAACATATTTTAACGTTGAAGCGTAGACACAAAAACAATGATTACACTATACCATGCAATATACCAACACAAGATACCTTACACAAATAACACTGACACTCGTTCTTCTGATAACGATATCGTGTTCTGACAGCACAACAGACAAGAGGAGCCAGCTATTTTACGCATACCAGCTCTGCTCTCCTGCATTATCGACAGATAATGCTGACACACTATTTTTGAGAGCATACAATAACTTTTCTGTTACTACAAATGATCCGACTGTAGAGAATCTCATTTCACACGAGTGCAACATAGAATGTACGACAGCCAAAACTTCGGCATTTGTTCGTCAACTGTTCACTCTAAATGAGATGCCGACAGACAACATAATGTGTGCATGGGATGACTCTGGTGTTGCCGATATCTGCCTTAATAAGCACGATAAAACGAAGCCCAACATCAAGATAGTCGAGGGAATGTACCTACGCTTGATGTGTGGCATAATACTATGCAACAAATACCTCAACTTATACCCTAGGGAGAACAACCAGAAGTTGGCAGAAATACGCTTTCTCAGGGCGCTAAACTATTACTACCTCCTAGATCTATTTGGCAAAGCTCCTATATTTAAGGTATTTACAAACGACATATCTAAAGTTGCAACTTCTGAGGACCTATATGATTTTATAGAAGATGAGCTTTTAGACATCATCCCATTTCTGATGGAGGGGAAGTTGGTCTCTGATTATGATGCAGAATATGGACATGCCAATCAAATAGCCGCGCACATGCTGCTTGCCAGACTGTACCTTAATGCCAAGATTTATACAGGCAAGGAGCAATGGGAGAAAGCAGCACATGAAGCTACTACTGTAATAAACGGGCCTTACAAATTATCGTCTACCCCACTAACCAACCATAGCATGGGCACTACATTTAGTGGCTATCAGCTATTATTCACTGCAGACAATGGCAGTAACGGAGCAAATTCAGAGATTATTTTTCCTATTCAATTTGACTCTAAAAGTAGGTCCGACATGGGAGGTACAACTTACCTCATCTGCAGTACCTCGAAATTTGACACAAAATACCTGCCGAACATAAATGGGTTAGGACTAAAAGAACAATGGATAGGCAATCGAGCCAGAGCTAATCTTGTACTTAAATTCCTACCTGACAGCGTTCCCAACGAAGCATACCACACTACAATGATAGAGTGGGCTCAAGACGATAGAGCTCTATTCAACTCTGTAGATCGTAGATTAAGTGCTCGCAAGAGACCTGTTTTTGAAGATGGTTTTTCTATAATGAAATTTACCAACTTCTATGCCTCGCGTCCTATAACGAGCAACGTAGAGAATATGTCTAGCAGCGATTTCCCATTGATGAGACTGGCAGAGGCATACCTCACACTTGCTGAAGCCCAATGGAGAATGGGGCACACGGAAGAAGCTCTAAAAAACATTAATGTTATAAGAAATAGAGCCCATGCCAAGGAAATGACTTCGATAGACACTGATGGGTACTCTATTCTTGACGAATGGACAAGAGAATTTTACGGTGAGGGGCGACGCAGAACTGACCTTATAAGATTCAACTGCTTTGGAGGAGACAACGACTACATTTGGCAATGGAAAGGAGGAAGAATACTTGGCAGGAGATTCGACATTGCACTCAACAACTATGCATTACCTATAGATTCTCTTATAGGAAAGGCAGATAAGGAGAGCAAAACATATATGTACTACCTGATAGGAGATGGAATAGGAGACAATAGTTGGTCTACCGAAGGCGGCGACAACATAGGCAAAGGCATAGTTCCTATGAGTAAAATAGACGAGACGAAACTGCAATTCACGGATTGGCTACCTGCGAACGTAGGGTTCAAGATGTTCAGAGATTTCGATTCCTGGGAAGAACAATTCGGCGCGGGAGAATACCCTGGAGAAGTAGCACATAATAGTGTTGGTTCTAAACACTTTACAGTCTCTCAGGAGGGTATCAACAGGGTAACACTCATTCCATCCGAATCAAGAGTCAGCGTAATACCAGTTGCCAGCACAGATATCCCATCATACGACATGCTTATCCTATGGGTAAATCATGGCAAAAAAGAGATGAAGAGATACTCCAGCAATCCAAATACACACGTTTGGCGGACAGACTTCGAATGCGAGGGAGGAGAGATTATGCTCAATATTACCAAAACCATCAACCCTACGAAAGACCCTCTGGATTTAAGCAAGTGTCTACGCTTCGGCATAGAATCGTCTATAAACAACAAAGGACATATCCTACTCCATACAGAACCTATCAAACAGAGGATACGAGTAATATACAACGACATAGACAATTCGCTATACTCATACAAGTTAGACGACACGTATTCCGTTGAAGACGAGATACCTCAAGATATCAACCTTGAGTTGCTAATCGACCAAAACTACAAATCGGACGACAATGCCTATGCCCTTCGACACAGTTTCAGATTACCAGACAAAGCAGTTGTAAAAAAACTCATGATTGGCATTACAAATAATAGTTCTAATGACTTTGGAACAGAAATATGCACCATAGATTGCAATAACAACTATCATGAGGGGACAACGATAATCTACCAAGATCTCATACAGAAAGCTATAGAGCATATCATGTCGGCGAATGCGTACAAGTTCAGTATACGGGTAGAGTTCTCTCTTTACGGAGACACATGGAGTGCGACAAACTATAGCTCAACGGTTTATGAGTAGCAGTTAAAAAAAATTACGCATAAATGTTTTGCAATATAAAAAAATTGTATATTCGCGAAAAATTCAAAAACGCTACTACAAGATGTATTGGACACTAGAATTAGCATCCAAGCTCGAGGATGCACCATGGCCAGCTACCAAGGATGAGTTGATTGATTACGCAACCCGTTCAGGCGCGCCATTGGAAGTTATTGAAAACCTTATGGAGATAGAAGAGGAAGGCGAGATTTTCGAGACTATAGAAGACATCTGGCCTGATTACCCAAGCAATGAAGACTTCTTCTTCAACGAGGAGGAATACTAATAGATTGATAGCTACCAATAAATTGAATATCAGTCAGATAGAATTAAAGCACTGGGATATCCCCGTGCTTTTTTTCTTTCCATTCAGACCTAAAACGATGGCAAAATAGGGGGTTAACTTTCCATTTCACAACCCCTCTAAAACCAAAATCTTCCTGAAGTTGCCGGCATTAAGCTGTCAGAAGTATAAAATAAATCATACAAATCACATCAATCTCATATTTGGGCTATTTGAAAAATTGCGAGCAACTAAGGTCTTCCCCGAGTGTAGCCCGAGTATAGCCCGAG
>JAKSLC010000076.1 GCA_024401415.1 Bacteroidales bacterium
AATAATTGATAATGAAATTGACTCTTCCCGTTGCCTTGGCAACACTCGCTGCGACAATGTTTGCGTGCTCGCAGCCAGAACAAAAAGGTCTCAAGGATGTGTGGGGCCATAAATATCTTATCGGTACCGCTGTTAATCAGTGGCAGGTAGCAGGCGAGACACCTATCGCGACAGCTGCAATTCTCAAGCACTTCAGTTGTGTCGCTGCAGCGAATTGTCTGAAGAGCGAGGTTATCAATCCAGAGAAAGGTGTTTTTGACTTTAAGTTAGCCGATGAGTGTATGGCTTTTGCAGAGAAGAACAATTTGACAGTTATAGGACATTCACCTATCTGGCATTCTCAGCAAGCTAAATGGTTCTGTTTTGATGATAATGGCGAATTGGTTTGTCCAGATACCCTCAAGCAGCGCATTCATGACCATATATTCACTGTAATGCAACGTTACAAAGGAAAGATTAAGGGTTATGATGTTGTAAACGAGGCTATAGAGGATGACGGCTCATATCGTAATAGTTTGATGTATCAGATTATGGGCGAAGAGTTCATTGATTGGGCGTTCCAATGTGCTATGGAGGCAGATCCAGATGCAGAGTTGTACTATAACGACTACTCGATGTGGCAAGAGGGAAAGCGTAATACAGTCTGCGAACTAGTAAAGCGCCTCAAGAGCAAGAACATTAAAATTGATGCTATAGGCATGCAGTGTCATAACGGTATGGATTTTCCAGAGTTGTCGGCATTTGAAGCATCTATACAAGCATTCCTTAATGAGGGAGTAAGAATACAATTCACAGAATTTGATATGTCTATTCTTCCAAATCCATATAAGGGTGCAGATGTAGATACAAGATTCCAGTACACACCAGAGAAGGACCCATATCGCGATGGAGTACCTGCAGATGTTCAAGCAGCATGGAATGCCCGTATGCGAGAGTTCTTTACTATAATTGACAAGTATCAGGATAAGGTTAATCGTGTTACTTTCTGGGGTGTAACAGACGCTTCCAGCTGGAAGAACGATTTCCCTATTCCAGGTCGTAAGGATTACGCACTCCCAATAGACAGAGAGGGCAACCTAAAAGATATCTTATAACAACAGACAAAAAATAAGGATTATGGCACAAAAGCGTTATCTATTCCCTGCCGACTATATGGCAGATCCATCTGTTCATATTTTTAACGGCAAGATATATATCTATCCAAGTCACGACTGGGAGGCTTCAAATGTTGAGAACGACAACGGCGACCAGTACATCATGAAAGATTACCATGTTCTTCGAATTGATGGTGATCCAATGACAGGTGAGGTTGTTGATTGTGGTTGTGTTCTTCGTCAGGAGGATATTCCATGGGCAGGACGTCAGCTTTGGGACTGTGATGTTCAGGAATATGAGGTAGAAGTTCCTACAAATGCAGAAGAGCAGGAGGCAGGCATGTGCTACAGCAAGAAGATAAAGAAGTATATCATGTACTTCCCTCTTAAAGATCGTAATGACGTATTCCATTGGGGTGCTGCTATAGCAGATAATCCAGAGGGTCCATTCATACCACAAGCTGCTCCAATTCCAGGTAGCTACAGCATTGACATGTGCGCATTCCGTGACGATGCTGATAATGAGGTATATGTATACTTCGGCGGTCTCTGGGGTGGTCAGCTCCAGCGCTATAAGGATAATATTCATCTTGAGACACCATACCTCCCAGAGGGTAAGCAAGATGCACTTCCTAGCCGTTGTGTACGCTTGACAAAGGACGGTCTCAATTATGCTGAGGCTCCACGTCCTATTCTTGTTGTTGACGAGCAAGGCAACCCTCTCAAGGCAGATGATCCACACCGCTTCTTTGAAGCTTCATGGACATTTAAGAAGGATGGCAAGTACTACTTCTCATATTCAACAGGAGACAGCCATCTTCTCTGCTATGCTGTAGGTAATAACCCTTATGGTCCTTTCACTTACCAAGGCGAAATCCTTACTCCAGTAGTAGGTTGGACAACACACCACGCTATCATTGAATTCCAGGGTAAGTGGTATCTTTTCCATCACGACTCGGTGCCATCAGGCGGTAAGTCATGGCTCCGCTCTCTCAAGGTCTGCGAGATTGAGTGGGACGCAAACGGCAAGATCAAAACAATTAACGGTGTAGATTAGGTTTGTTTGATATATTAGTTTGATCAAGTCGGGGAGTTGCGTCGTACGCAATTCCCTGATTTTTTACCCTTTTCAGGAAAAATATCGTCAAATTGTATCTAACGAGGCTTATTATTGCTTAAATTTGCTACATAGATATAAGAAATCACTTAAGAAGTAAAAGAATTGTTTATGGACAACAATGCAATCGATTGGGGAAAGTTGGGTTTCCAGTATATGGATACTGACTACAACGTTCGTTGCTATTATCGCAACGGAGAGTGGGGCGAGATAGAAGTAAGCTCGTCGAATGTTATCAACTTGCACATGGCTGCTACGTGCCTTCACTATGGCCAAGAGGCTTTTGAAGGCTTGAAAGCGTTCCGTGGCAAAGATGGTAAGATTCGAGTCTTCCGCATGGAGGAGAACGCAAAGCGATTGCAAAAGACATCTGACGGTATTTTGCTTGCTAAACTTCCTATAGAGAAGTTCTGCGAGGCTGTTAAGAAAGTTATCAAGCTTAACGAGCGTTTTGTGCCACCTTATGAGTCGGGTTGCTCACTATATATTCGTCCTCTTCTCATCGGTACAGGTGCTAAGATCGGCGTAGGCCCTGCTGACGAGTATCTTTTCATGATATTTGTATCTCCAGTAGGTCCATACTTCAAGGATGGCTTTAAGGCTACTCCTGTATGTATACTCCGTGGATATGATCGTGCTGCTCCTCTTGGAACAGGTACATTCAAGGTAGGCGGTAACTATGCAGCTTCCCTCGTTCCTGGTTCGCTAGGTAAGCAGATGGGCTATTCAGCAGTTCTCTATCTTGACGCTAAGGAGAAGAAGTACGTTGACGAATGTGGCCCTGCTAACTTCTTCGGTATCAAGAACAATACATACGTTACTCCTAAGTCTACATCTATCCTCCCTTCTATTACAAACATGAGTTTGCAGCAGTTGGCTAAGGATTTCGGTATGACAGTAGAACAGCGTCAGATACCAGAAGAGGAGCTTGCTACATTTGAGGAGGCAGGTGAGTGTGGTACAGCAGCAGTAGTATCTCCTATTTGCCGTATCGACGATAAGGATCTCAACAAGAGTTACGAATACAGCAAGGACGGTAAGCCAGGTCCAATCTGTACTAAGTTCTACAATACTCTCCGCGCTATCCAATATGGCGACATGGAGGATACTCATGGTTGGGTAACAATTATCGACTAATTCTACATTGAATTTTTCAATAACTAGTAATATTAACACAATAAAGAGTAACATAGCAATGAAGATCACAACTGGACTTTCTTTCATTGCACTGATTATACTTTTACTCCATATTACTACAGCATGCGAGAGGCAACGTATTGTAACCAAAGACAATACGCTGCCTCTTTGGCTTACTGAGGAGAAATCTGTGGAGTCTAGTAGTTTTGAGGTGCATGTAATACCAAATTACCACGTCGGTAATACAAATTCTATTAGCGAAGATCAAAAACAAATCATCAATTGGTTCTCAAACCAGATAAAGAGCGTCAGCAATACAGATATTACTATTCTTGACAATGATGAGGCCCTTGGCAATGAAGGTTATCGTATGTATGTGAAGAATAATGTCTTGTTTATCGAGGCTAATACTGGAGCCGGTGCTTTTTATGCCGCTTTCGCCGCTCGTCGAATCGAAGCTACAGAGGGTAGCCTCCCTTCTCAGCCTTTGGTAGAGAAACCGCAATTCGACCTTCGAGTTCTCAACCATTGGGATAATCTTGATGGCACAGTAGAACGAGGTTATGCGGGTAAGTCTCTCTGGAAATGGGAACAGCTCCCTGATACTATCTCTCCAAGATATGCAGCCTATGCCTTGTCTTGCGCGTCAGTCGGTATCAATACGGTTGTACTTAATAATGTAAATGCCTCTCCAGAAATACTAACAGATGAATATCTCGTTAAGGTAGCCGCATTGGCCAATGTCTTCCGTCCATATAATATCAAGGTAATGCTCTCGGTGAATTTCTCTTCTCCGTCTGCTCTCGATAAGTCTATCAAGGATGCCGACCCTCTTCGCCCAGAGGTACGTGCTTGGTGGAAGGAACGCGCCGACAAGATATATGAACTTATCCCCGATTTTGCTGGATTCTTGGTGAAAGCCAACAGCGAGGGCCTCCCTGGTCCTCTCGATTTCGGTCGTACCCACGCTGATGGCGCTAATATGCTCGCTGAGGCACTCGAACCTCATAATGGTCTTGTTATGTGGCGTGCATTCGTATATTCTCCATCTGACGCCGACCGTGCTAAGCAGGCTTACTTGGAATTTATGCCATATGATGGTCAGTTCAAGGATAACGTTATTATACAAATCAAGAACGGACCAATAGATTTCCAACCTCGTGAGCCTTTCAGCCCTCTTTTCGGCGCTTTGCAGAAGACCGATATGATGGTGGAGCTCCAGATAACTCAGGAGTATACAGGTCATGCTAATCACCTATGCTACCTCTCTCCGATGTGGAAGGAGTGCCTTGATGCTGATACATATAATGGTACAGATCATTCTACCATCAAGGCACAGACAAAAGCTGCTAAGATATCAGCCATTGCAGGTGTAACAAATCTTGGCGATGATGAGGTGTGGTGTGCCAATGAATTGGCTCAGGCCAACTGGTACGCGTTCGGTCGTTTGGCTTGGAACCCAGATCTCTCGTCAGAACAGATAGCTAAGGAGTGGATATCTCAATCGTTCCAATCTATGCCAGAAAAAGAAAAGGCTTCTATGGCGAAGATGTTGTGCGATTCTCGTGAAATGGTGGTTGATTATATGATGCCTCTCGGTCTACACCATATCTTTGCGTGGGGTCACCACTATGGTCCAGAGCCATGGTGTGCTATACCTGGCGCTCGTCCAGACTGGATGCCAAGTTATTACCATCGAGCAGACGAAGCCGGCCTTGGTTTTGACCGTTCCCCATCTGGCAGTAAAGGCAACGAGCAGTATAATGCACCTTTGAGTGAGTTGTATGGCAATATAGAAAAATGTCCAGACGAATATCTCCTTTGGTTCCACCACGCAGCATGGGATCACAAGATGCAGAGCGGTCGCACTTTGTGGGAAGAACTTTGCTTCCGTTACACTCGTGGAATGCAAGCTGCTGAGGCACAGTACCAGTTGTGGCAATCGTTCAAGCCATACATGTCAGCTGCTGCATGGGAAAACGTAAACCGTCGTCTCGATATTCAGGCTAAGGATGCTCGCTGGTGGCATGATGGGTGCTTGCTCTATTTCCAGACATTCAGCAAAATGCCTATTCCAGAAGGTACGGTATATAAGCTCGAGGATATGCAGAAATTCCATATAAAAATCGACAATTATACTTGTGCCCCTGCTGGCTTTGTAAATTGACAATAATAATTCATATCTTTTAACTAAGTGCATGACACATAATTAGTAAGATATAGATTAACTTTGTCCCGATAATTTTCGCTTTGAAATAAACATTTGATTTAATGCAGAAGATACGTAACGTAGCCATAATAGCGCACGTCGACCATGGTAAGACAACACTTGTTGACAAGATGTTGCATGCGGCAAAGCTATTCCGCGACAATCAGAAGGTCGGTGACCTTTTGATGGATAATAACGAGCTCGAACGCGAGCGTGGTATAACAATTCTTGCCAAGAACTGTGCTGTACAATGGGGCGACTACCGCATCAATATCATTGATACTCCAGGCCACTCCGATTTCGGAGGTGAGGTTGAGCGCGTACTCAATATGGCTGATGGTGTGTTGTTGTTGGTAGACGCTTTCGAGGGCCCTATGCCTCAGACTCGTTTCGTTCTTCAGAAAGCTATCCAACTCGGCCTTAAGCCAGTAGTAGTAATCAATAAGGTTGATAAGCCTAACTGCCGCCCAGAGGAAGTTTATGAGAAGGTATTCGACCTTATGTTCGCTCTCGAGGCTACTGAGGAGCAGCTCGACTTCCCTACTATCTATGGTTCTGCAAAGAACAACTGGATGTCAAGCGACTGGAAGGTTATGACTGACAATATCGATGTCGTATTCGATACTATCATTAAGCACATCCCAGCTCCTAAGGTTATTGAGGGTACACCTCAAATGTTGGTGACTTCTCTTGAGTATTCAAGCTATACAGGTCGTATTGCTATCGGTCGTGTAACTCGTGGCGAACTTCGTACCAATATGGACATCAGCCTCTGCAAGCGCGATGGTCGTATCCAGAAGATGCGTATCAAGGACCTTTACCTCTACGATGGTATGGGTAAGACCAAGGTTGATGTAGTTCCTTGTGGCGAAATATGTGCTATCGTTGGTCTCGAAGGATTTGAGATCGGTGATACTGTAGCAGACGCTCTCAATCCAGAACCTCTCGATCCTATCGCTATCGATGAGCCTACAATGTCAATGTTGTTCACAATCAACAACTCTCCTTTCTTCGGTAAGGATGGCAAGTTCGTGACTTCACGTCATATCAAGGATCGTCTCGATAAGGAGCTTGAGAAGAATCTCGCTCTCCGTGTCGAGGCAACAGATTCTGCCGATTCTTGGAACGTATTCGGCCGTGGCGTCCTCCACTTGTCAGTGCTCATCGAGACTATGCGTCGCGAGGGTTACGAACTTCAGGTTGGTCAGCCACAGGTTATCATCAAGGAAATCGACGGCGAGAAGTGCGAGCCTGTTGAGGAACTTACTATCGACCTCCCAGAGGATTGCTCAGGTAAGGCTATCGAAATGGTTACTCAGCGTAAGGGTGAACTCACAAATATGGAGCGTAAGGGCGACCGTATCCACCAGGAATTTAAGATTCCTTCACGCGGTATCATCGGTCTGCGTTCTAACCTCATGACAGCTTCTGCAGGTGAGGCTATTATGGCTCACCGTCTCCTAGGCTTCGAGCCTTGGAAGGGCCCTATCGAAAAACGTACCACAGGTTCTCTCATCGCTATGGAGAGCGGTACAGCATTCGCATACGCCCTTGGTAAGCTTCAGGACCGTGGTAAGTTCTTCATTAACCCACAAGACGAGGTATATGCCGGTCAGGTAGTAGGAGAGAATACGCGTGAGGGCGATATCGTTCTCAACGTTACTAAGTCTAAGAAGTTGACCAATATGCGCGCCAGCGGTTCAGATGAGGCAGTTCACTTGGCTCCTCCTGTAACTTTCTCTCTCGAAGAGGCTCTCGAGTATATACAGGGCGATGAGTACGTAGAGGTTACTCCTCACGCAATGCGTCTCCGTAAGATCCTCCTCAACGAGGTAGACCGTAAGCGTATGGCTAAGCGCGACCAGGAATAAATCCCATTTTTCCAACATTATATTAAGTCCCGATGAACTAGTTCGTTCTCGGGACTTTTTTATTTAGTTAAACTTTTATCTGTTTTATCCGTATTAGAGAACATAAATAAAAACAAGAAAGATGAAAAAGACATTATTTTACGCATTCATGGCTGCGGCTATGGCAAGTACATTCACATTGACTTCTTGTGGTGGTGACGACGAGGATGATGAGTATAATTTCTCCGATTATCAATCCCTTGGAAAGTCATCTCTTTCTTTGGCAACAGGAAAAGGTGGCGCTTATACATACTTCATTAAGGCTGGTGATATTAATGCATCATTGTTGAGCCTTCAAGCTATCGATTTGTATACCTATAATGCAACAGGTCCTGAAGCATTCGGAGATTATGATGAGGATGGTATGTATAAGGGACAATCCTCTCAATGGAAATCAATCCTTTTTGGAGGAACAGAAGAGACAGCAGGTTTCTTCGGTGGTTTCTGTCCAGCAAGCTTCACTTATGATGATGATAGTTATGGCTACAATGCACCTATTGATCAATCAACAGGTGAGTATCTTATAACAGTTGGTGGTTCTTTCTGTAAGGCTATCTTCTGCAAGCATTTCGATCTTAATGCTACAGAGATTTTGTCTTCTACAATGTCTCTCACAAAGGGTAAGTATATCAAGAGCATGGATATCTGCTTGCCTCGTGTTTACGAGGAATTAGAACTTGGTGAGGGTAAGGCAGAGTGGCCTATTGACTATACAGATTTCAGTGGAAATGAGGTTGAGAAACTTCCTGCTAATAGCAAGATTGTTCTTTATGTACGTAGCTATATCGAGAGCCTTAATGTTTCTAACCTTGATAATCTCAAGAAGACTGTTCAAACACTTGTGTCAGGTGTGCAGAATAATACCTTCACAAAGGAGGTCGCTATAACACTTGCAGATGTAGACAAGGATGGTAAAGTAACACTCAATGACAAAGTTAAGACATGGAATACTATCGATCTCACAAGCCTCAATAAGGGCTATGTATTCGAGGTATACATGACAGTTGTTGATAACGAAACTGGTAAGGAGCATGCTACTTACACAATGCCTGAGGATCTTAACAGGATTCTTGTTAAGAACATTAAGTTCCTAGATAAATAACAACACATACCTTTTTTATAGCGTAAGAGGGTGCACCGAAAGGTGTGTCCTCTTACTTTTTGCATATGTCTAAATAAAAAAATTGCGAGCAACTATAGTCTTCCCCGAGTCTTCCCCGAGTATAGCCCGAGTCTACATAAATGAAAAATTGCGATGAACTAAGGCATTCTATAGGACTAGCCTTTGAACAAAGGCTTATTATTTGCCTAGTCGCGAACACTCTCCCTAGGGGATGTTATGTCGTGGTTGAGACTACCTCTTACCATCCTGTCTTTACCCCAGGCATCTTTCCTGCACTCTACATCCGTATATCCCATCTCTCTCATCATCTCCATAGTCTCCTCGGCAAAGGCTTCGTTAATCTCAAAATACAAGGCGCGTCTCTTGCCCACCTTCTCATAACTCTCCTTCAAAAGCTGAGCTATCTTCCTGTAGAATTTTAATGCGTCATCATTAGGCACAAATAACGCTAGATGAGGTTCGTAGTCCAATACATGTCTCTCCATGTCCACCTTCTCTCTCTCAAGTACGTATGGCGGATTGGAAACAACGATATCAATATCGTCTAATATGCCTTTATCCCGTAGACTCAGAATGTCATCTTGTACAAATGATACACCCCTCGATTCACCGTTCTTCTTGGCAACCTCTAATGCTTTCTCCGAAACATCTAGTCCTCTTACCACCCATTTCTGTCGCTCCTCTTTTATTGAACATGCAATAATCCCACTTCCTGTGCCAATATCAAGTACTTTGCATTCTTCTCTCTTGTCTTCTAATACCCAGTCTACTAGTTCCGATGTCTCAGGCCTTGGTATTAATACCGAATCAGAAACAGTGTAGTATTCTCCTCGAAAGTACGCCCTACCCGTTACATATTGCAATGGTTCTCCTGAAATAAGTCTATCCATCATTCCCCTCAAATCACGTTCTTCTTCAATGGTCAGTTCCCTACTTCCTTCCATCATTATCTTTGTTGCGTCCCACCCAAAGTAATCTTCTATCAGGTATTGAGCTGTCTCAATACTGTTGAGAGCTACAGCCGCCTCTCGTTTTATCTCTGCAATCTTAGTCATATCACAAAAATACGGATTATTTTTCTATCTTTGTATCATAGGAAATCAACGGACTTATTAGAGTATGAAACAGCCTTCAATATCTTGTGAGGTAACAGCGCTTAATGATAATCAAGATACTTTCTTGGTCTTCGATCGCGTGAAGACCGACTTCATATATCCTCTTCACTTTCACCCGGAATATGAAATTAATTGCATACTCGACGGTGCTGGTGTCCAACGTGTTATGGGTGATAGCGTAGAAGAAATCACTAATATGGAATTGTGCATTGTCGGACCCAATCTTTACCACGCATGGCAAGTGGGTTCGTACGATGAGTCCAAGCCTTGCCGCGAAATTACTATACAGTTTAATGGGGACATCTTAAGCAAGACGTTGCTTGATAAACAAATCTTCCGTTCCATATCTGATATGCTTCATCGCTCTACGCAAGGTATCGCTTTTGCAGAAGAGTCTATTAAGGAAATACTTCCTATCATCACAAATCTTGCAAGCAAGAAGGGCTTTGAGTCTTTCATAGAGCTCATGCGTCTCCTTCATGCCATGTCCGTCGCTCCGTATCAACGGCAGCTTGCCAACGTCTCTTTCCAGACTCAGAATACTGCAGGCTTCGCTGATGAACGCGTCGAGACAGCATATAATTACCTAAAGACGCATTATGCCGAGAAGATTAAAGTTGAGGACGTAGCTCAGAGCGTGCGTCTATCCACTGTTACTTTTACCCGTCTGATCAAAAGCCGTACAGGTAAGTCGTTCATCGATTTCCTTAATGATATCCGCATAGGATATGCTTCTCGTATGATGGTCGATTCCACAAAGACCATAGGCGAAATATGCTATGCCTGTGGCTTCAACAATATCTCAAATTTCAATCGCGTATTTAAGCGACATCAGGGTCTGACTCCTAGTGAGTACCGTCAGACCTACCAGGGTTCTCGTATCGTATACTAACAATAACTGCAGCAATATGACTCTTTCAGAAATCCGCAGTCTCCTATGCCAGCGCATCCTCGTGATTGATGGTGCAATGGGTAGCCTTATTCAGGGTTATGGTTTGACCGAGGAGGACTTCCGCGGTTCTCGTTTCGCAAACCACCCAGTGCCTATCAAGGGTAATAACGACGTCCTCGTCCTCACACAGCCTAAGGTCATAGAGGAAATACATGAACGCTATCTCAAGGCAGGTGCCGATATCATTGAGACTAATTCGTTCTCTAGTACCCGTATCTCTCAGGCCGATTATGGTTTGGAGTCAGCTGTTTATGATATGAATGTCGCCGCAGCTCGTATTGCCCGCGGTATTGCTGATAGGTATTCCACCCCGGAAAAGCCTCGCCTTGTGGCTGGTTCTATGGGCCCTACTAATAAGACGGCAAGTATGAGCCCTGATGTCAATAATCCTGGCTATCGTGCAATATCTTTCGCCGAATTGGCAGATGCTTATGCCGAGCAGATTCGTGGCCTCATTGATGGCGGTGTAGATATCATTCTCGTAGAGACTATCTTCGATACTCTCAATACCAAGGCTGCTCTCTTCGCCGCTCAGCAGATTCTCAATGAGAAGGGCATGAAGGAGTTCCCTATAATGCTGAGTGCTACTATTGCTGATAAGAGCGGACGTACTTTGGCAGGTCAGACAGTTCCTGCTTTCCTCAATTCTGTGCGCCACGTCAATCTCCTTAGTGTAGGTCTCAACTGCTCTTTCGGCGCCCGTGATATGATGCCTTATATCGAATCGCTGGGTGCTAATGCCGATTGTTTCATAAGTGCATATCCTAATGCAGGCCTCCCAAACCAGTTCGGTCAATACGATGAGACTCCTGAAATGATGGCAGATAATGTCCATGAGATGCTTCGTCGGGGACTTGTAAATATAGTCGGTGGTTGCTGTGGTACTACGCCAGAACATATTGCCGCTATCGCTAAGGTAGTAGCAGAAGCTGATGATATTAAGGCTCACGTTCCTTCAGAGCCTACTCATACAATGCGCCTTTCTGGTCTCGATCCAATGGAGGTCGATAAGAAGCATAAGGCGTTCTATCAGGTAGGTGAGCGATGCAATGTCGCCGGTAGCCGTAAGTTCCTTCGTCTGATTAATGAAAAAAATTACGATGAAGCCTTGGGTATAGCAAGAGCAGAGGCTGAGCAGGGTGCGGATATCATAGATGTCAATATGGACGACGCAATGCTCGATGCCAAGGCCGAAATGCGTACTTTCCTCAATCTTTTGATGTCCGAACCCGATGTGGCACGTCTCCCGGTAATGATTGATTCTTCTAAGTGGGAGGTCATAGAGGCTGGCTTGGAGTGCCTCCAGGGTAAGTGTATAGTTAATAGTATTTCCCTGAAGGAGGGCGAGGAGAAGTTCCTCGACCATGCACGTACCATTCTTAAATATGGCGCCGCTACAGTCGTTATGGCTTTTGATGAGAAGGGTCAGGCCGATACTTACGAGCGCCGTATAGAAGTATGTGGTCGCGCATATAAACTCCTCACCGGTATAGGCTTCCCTCCAGAGGATATTATTTTCGACCCTAATGTCCTTGCCATAGCAACGGGTATTGATACTCACAATAATTATGGCGTAGATTTCATACGTACCTGTACATGGATTAAGGCTAATCTCCCTTATGCCAAGATTTCTGGAGGCGTAAGTAATCTCAGTTTCTCGTTCCGTGGAAACAATCTGGTACGAGAAGCTATGCACTCCGTATTCCTCCATCATGCTGTCAACGAGGGCATGGATATGGGTATCGTCAACCCATCAGCAATGATGGATTATAACACGATAGACCCAGACCTGCGTAATCATATAGAGGATGTAGTCCTCAATCGTAATGCCGAAGCTACCGAGAAGCTTATCGCCATGGCTGAGGAACTTAAGGCTAAAACCGCTGCCGGTGGTAATGCCCCTGTCGCTAAACATGATGCCGAGTGGCGTCTCTCTTCTCTCGAGGAGCGTCTCAAGTATAGTCTCCAGAAGGGTCTTACAGAGTATCTTGAGGCTGACCTCAAAGAGGCTCTTGAGAAGTATCCTATGGCTATCTCTATCATTGAAGGCCCTCTCATGGATGGCATGAATTATGTTGGTACTCTATTTGGCGAGGGGAAGATGTTCCTTCCTCAGGTAGTCAAGACAGCTCGCGTCATGAAGCGTGCCGTAGAGATTCTTCAGCCTACCATCGAGGCGCAGAAGCAGGCGTCTGGTAAGGCTTCGTCTTATGCAGGTAAGGTCCTCTTCGCAACGGTTAAGGGCGATGTGCATGATATCGGAAAGAATATCGTTTGCGTAGTCTTGGCATGTAATAATTTCGAAGTGAAGGATCTCGGAGTGATGGTGGAGACTGAGGAGATAGTCCGCGTAGCTAAGGAGTGGCAGCCAGATGTTATAGGACTTAGTGGCCTTATTACTCCAAGTCTCGATGAGATGATTAATGTATGTCGCTCCCTCGAGGCTGAGGGTCTCAAGATCCCGGTAATGATTGGTGGAGCCACAACGTCGGATATA
>JAKSLC010000077.1 GCA_024401415.1 Bacteroidales bacterium
CTAATGCTATTTTCCCAGATCAATATTCTGTTTGGGAGCGCGTAACTGCTGGTGCTACGCTAGAAGATGTACATGCTAACAAACTTGTGATAGAGGATCTTACTAAGGGTGATAACATATTCCGTTATTCTATCAAGAACGGTTCATGCAGTCGCACTATTACAGTAAACATCTTTAATGCGCAACTAGAAGTGAAGGCCGGTATGGACGAACCGACATGTACAGGCTCGTATAAATTTGCTGCATCACGTGTACCATATGGTTGTGAGGGCTATTGGTCGTACGACAGAACGAACAGTAATGCTACGATAGACAATATGTCAAGTCCGACTGCAAAAGTTACAAATCTTGGTCGTGGTAAAAATACATTCGTATGGACTGTTATACAAAACGGCTGTGTAAGTACAGATGAGGTAGTAATCACTAATAATGCTGTTACAAAGGCTACTGTTGAGGCTGACCAAACAGTATGTGATGGAGCTACGACATTAACTGGAAATCCAATCAACGAGAAATATGAAACCGGTAAATGGTTGATAGTTAGAGGACATGCTGATTTGGATATTTATAATCCTAAGACAGAGGCTAGCAACTTTGATAGAGGCATGAACGTATTGCGTTGGACCATATCAAGCAAAGATGGTGGATGTTCTTCAAGTGCAGATTTGACCATTACAAATATTGGATTTGAGGTTCATGCAGGAGAAGACTTCCCAATATGTTCGCCACAAACAACATTGAGTGCTAAGATGCCACAGATCAATGGCTTGTGGTCGGGAGAGTGGACAGGAGTTGCCGGAAAGGGTGAGTTTACATTTAGTGACCCTACGAATCCTACTACTAGTGTCGGTGGCTTGCAACATGGCGATAACTATCTTGTATGGTCTGTATCAATAAATAACGGGCGTTGTGTATCTAGAGATACTATTATTGTAAGTAACAATACTCCAAAACTAGTATCCGATGCTACCAATGAGATAGCAGGTCCAGATCAGATAGACTTGACAGCGAACCACACTACAATGTCGGCTATTGCTGTAGCAGAAGGCTTTGGAGAAGGAACTTGGACACTTGTTATGGGCGGTGGTTCTATCAGTGAATCAGAGAAACATAATCCAAACGCAAGAATTACCAACCTTGCGCAAGGAACCTCTACATTCAGATGGACAGTCAAGAATAAAGGCTGTGAGATTTCGGATGATGTAAAAGTGACATTCGGTAGTGTGACACCAGCTGAGGCCGGAGACAATGTATATAACCTTTGTGGTGATGTATATAAACTTGCGGCTAATGGACCATTCAACGGTATTGGCCGTTGGAGAGTCGTAGAAGGTGGTGGTCAATTCGATGACGTATCAGATCCTAGAACCACAGTACGAGGTTTGAACAAGGGTAAGAACGTATTGGAGTGGTCTATTACTTATAACAGTGGTGTGATGACAGACCTTGTAGAAATCTGGAACCTTACAGTAACAGATTCTTATGCAGGAGAAGATCGTACTATCTGTTCGTACGAATTCAACCTCCAAGGAAATGAGCCAAAAGAGAAACCATACGATATGGTTAAACTAAATGGTCAGGTTCAGCATATAGAGAGTACGGTAGAGTGGAGACTTATCTCAGGTAGCTGTACATTCTCTGCAGAAGGAATTGAGGAAGGCGCGGAGCCACGCCATCAGCGTTGTCCAATCGTAAATAACCTCATGCAAGGCAACAATACCTTTATATACCGTATCTCAAATGAAATATGTACTAGTACAGATACCATTACGGTCAAGAATGATATGGCAGATAAAGCTTGGGCATGTGGCGTAGACAATGTGTGTGAAGAGCTTTATACCTGTGATGGTACAAAGCAATTGAATCCTAATTCGCCAAGATACGGAAAGGGATACTGGATGGTAGCTAGCGGTGGTTCAGGTAAATTCATTGATAACTTTGTATATGACCTTGGTCAGGGTGAGAATACACTTATCTGGCGCATAGAGACAGAAAAGGGAGGCGAGTGTAACTCTGAGTCTCAAGTTAAGGTTATTAACAATCAACCATCAGAGGCGGATGCAGGTCCTGACAATCCACTTGCGGTATGTGGTTCGACAAGCATTCTTTCTGGTAATAAGCCAATGTACTTTACAGAAGCATACTGGGAACTCATAGAGGGTGGTGGACAATTTGTCAACCCTAACCCAACAGGAGAAGATGATCAACTAGTTGATAGAATAACACTCTATCGAAATGATGGAACAGAGAACCAGACAGTAACTGTAACAGGATTGGCATTTGGTAACAACCGATTCCGTTGGGTAGTGAAGAATGGTGAATGTATGACATCTGATGAGACTGTATTGAACAATATATTCATTAAGTCGGAAGCTGGAAATGTAGCTCCACTCTGTGCGGATAGTGTTCAACTTACAGCGAATAACCCATCTCCAGGTATAGGCCGCTGGTCGATTAAAGCTGGAGAGGGAAGAGGTTCATTTGATGATCCTACAGATCCTCATACAATGGTTCGTAACCTTGGAAACGGAAGAAACGTTCTTTTGTGGACGGTTAACTACCTTGACTGTCCATCCGTTGATGAAGTTGTAGTTATAAATAATGAAGCTACTGCTGCTACAATAACCGGCGGTTTCCAGCAATTGTGTGATGTAGATGCTACTATACTTTCTGCTGGTGAATTGGCAGTTGATGCGACAGGAGACTTTGTAGAGACTGGACACTGGGATATAGCAGAAGGTGGCGGCTCGATACTATTCCCAGATCAGGCATCTACACCAGTACGAGACATTCCATTTAACAAGAATGGAAACAGATATCGCTGGACAGTTAAACGTGTCTATAAAGAGTCAGTCACTTGTGTGTCTTCAGCAGATGTTGTTGTGGAGTACAATAAAGTAGTGGCGAATGCAGGTAAGGATCAGCCAATCTGTGATGATAGGACAATACTTCAAGCCAATGATCCAGGTGCTGCTGAGGGTAGTTGGAGTATAGTGGGTGCTGCCAGTGCTGGTACATTTGAGAATTCAAATAATCCAAATACTAAGGTAGTGAACTTAGCTAGAGGTCAGAATATCCTACGTTGGACTACTACATACAAGGGCTGTTCTGATTATGATGATGTTATCATTACCAATGGTAAGCCAAGTATACCACATGCTGGAGGTATGCAGACATTGTGTTCTGATTATACAACACTTGATGCATATAAGCCTGAGGTTGGATATGGAGAATGGGAAGTTATCATGGGTAAGGCAGAGTTTAGGGATAGTACAGATGCCCGAAGCTATGTTGAGCTTGGTAAAGGTGAGAACGTATTCCGTTGGAAAGTCACACAAAAGACAGATATCCTAGTTGGTGTTGACGAGAACGGAGAGGAGAGCTACGATGTGCTTACTTGTGTGCTCTATGATGATGTTCATATTCAGAACAACAAGCCAGACAAGCCTCAGGCAGGTACTGATGAGGCTGTATGTTCAAATGAGTTTGAGCTTAAGGCAGTAACTCCTACATACGGAGAAGGCATATGGACTATAGTCGAAGAGGGTGGTGGTAAGATAGCTAATCCTACATCGCCTCGTACTAGAATCACGAACCTAGCATATGGTAGAACAACACTTGAGTGGAAAGTCAGTGTAAATGGAATGTGTTCTGAATCGGATCGTATTACATTGACCAACTTTACACCTACAAAGTCAGATGCGGGTCCGGATGATAAAGATTGTAGTGATTGCCGAGTATTAGACGCTAATACACCTATTATTGGTGAAGGACACTGGGAGACAGTGTCAGGTACATTAAATGATGCGGCTGGTATCCAATCATTTGATAACCCACTTGATCCAAAGAGCAAGGTATGTAATTTGATATTCGGAGAGAATAAGTTCTTATGGGTAATTGAGAATATCGGTCAATATGACGGAGCTTCATTCAAGTGCCAGAGCATTGATACTGTCAGTGTTTGGAATTTGATTCCAGATATGGCTGCAGCAGGAGATGACATGATCCGTTGTAAGGACAATACCTTTATGAATGCAAATGTGCCAAGCATCGGTAAGGGTACATGGAGATTGCTTCAGGGACAGGGAGAAATAATTGATTCATTGGATGCTAAGACAGAAGTGGTAAATCTTGGTTATGGTGAGAATATCTTCCGTTGGACTATTACTTATGGTAACTGTACTACAGAGAGTGACGTAGTAGTATATTGTCAGAAAGCTGATCCATATGCCGGTGAGAACGATGTGACATTTGAAGACTGGTACATTCTTAATGCAGGTAACCCTGGTCGTCTTTCAGGATACTGGACATATCTTGGTTCATCTAAGTATATCCAATTTGCTGATTCGACAGACTATCATACAAAAGTAACGGGATTGAGTAAGGGAGTGAATACATTCCGTTGGACTATTGAGACAGATGATTGTAAGGTATACGATGAGGTAAGTATTGTATATAAGACTATACCAGTATCAGGCTTTACTGTTGATGTTTCGTCAGGCTGTTATCCATTGACAGTTAGATTCTCCGATGAGTCTATGGATGCTACTCAGTACTATTGGGACTTTGGTGATGGAACGACATCTACGATACGTAATCCAACTCATACGTACCAAATACCAAGTACATATGAGGTAACGTTGAAGATACCAGGTCCAGAGGGTAAGATATCTACTTCGTCAATGTTCATTAATGTATACGATCATCCTGTTGCCAGCTTCGACGCTGCTCCACAACTTGTATACTTGCCAGATGATAAAGTATTCTTCGTAAACCATAGTGTTGATGCTACTGAGTTCTTATGGTCATTTGGTGATGGTGGACAAAGTACAGAGAAGAATCCGGCATATCAGTATGAACGTCCTGGTCAGTATACAGTGAACCTTAAGGTATGGAATGAATACGGTTGTGCTTCGGATACTACTAAGGAGAGCTTCATTGAGGCTAGACGAGGTGGATTCCTGGTATTCCCGAATACTTTTGCTCCGCGTGAAGATATTAACGGAAATAATAGTATCTTTAGCGTAAATGCAACGTTCCGTCCAGTTTACCAAGATGTTGAGTCATTCCACTTAGAGATATTCAACCGTTGGGGACAGAAAGTCTTTGAGACAGATGATATAGAGATAGGTTGGGATGGTAAGTTCAATGGAGAACTTGCACCAGCTGGGCTATACGTTTGGGTTGCTAAGGGTCAGTATACCAGTGGCAAGGGATACGACAAGACAGGACAGGTAATGATACTTAAGTAACGTTTAAAGTTGCCATATGAGCACTATGAAACGAATATTAGTAATATTGACAGTATTGTTGAGTTTAGGAACATCCAGAGCGAAAGCTCAGGATGTGTCCTACTCACAGACATACGAGGCTCCTCTCTATGTTAGTCCTTCCTTTACCGGATTGACTAATGGTACTCGTATTGGATTGAACTTCCGCAATCAATGGCCTGGTATTGGAAACGCATTCCAGAACTATGCTTTATCCGTTGATAATTTCTTTGAGGAATTCAACAGCGGTTTTGGATTTATGTGGCAATGTGACAACCAAGGCAAGGGGCTTCTTGTGGATAATGAAATGTCTATTCTGTATGCCTATGAATTCACAATTAATCAAGACATATTTATCAGACCTGGTCTTTCGTTCAAATTTGGACAGCGAAAGATAGATCAAAGTAAGATGGTGTCATTTACTGATATTACTGCTGATGGACACTTTACAACTGGAGGTTCCAGTATGGAGATAGAGCGTACTCATAAGAGTCGTATTGATGCTTCGACAAGTGTTATGGCATATAATGATGATTTTTGGGTTGGAATTGCATTTGATCACTTAGTTCAGCCTAATGTGTCATTTACTGATTCCAAGCAGGAGATAAAGATGAAGACAACTTTCTATGCTGGTTATAGGTTTACATATGAGCCTTCGTACAGGGGAAGTGAGCCAAAGACAGTGACTCTTGCTATGAATTACAAGCATCAGTACTCATACAATCAGCTGGAACTTGGAGCATTTTGGTATTATGCACCAATTGAGATCGGATTGTCTTATAGAGGGTTGTTCTTTAAAGTTGCTGAGGAGATATCAAACAGAGATGCTTTTATACCAACTATTGGTGTAAATGTTGGTCCTTTACGTGTCGGTTATTCATACGATATGTCTATTAGTGATTTGTCATCGTTTGGTAATGGAGCTCATGAGATATCGGCTATTTATCGTATTATTCCGCCTAACGTGAAGAAACGTAACTACAAGATGAAACCAGTACCTTGTTCAGAGCCTATTATGGGATATAGCTATAATGCTAAAGGCGCAAAGAAACATATTAAACGCAAGGGACTGAGAAAGTAGTATGAATTAATCTAAGCTGGGATAAATGGTTCTTGTGGTGAAAAGAGTCGTGGTTTAGTTGTCAAATTGAGAATTATCATACTTGTAAATATGAATTGCGCCATTATCTTGTAATGAGATAATGGCGCAATTTTTATGTTCTATAACGAATTGTTATTACTTCTTTCTCAATAAGTTCTTAAGTTGATCTGCTGCCTTTTGAACTTGAGTATTGTCTTTTAGTTTATCGGTTACTGCGTCGATTGCTTTGTCTACAACCTTGTTCTTTACTTCGCCTACAATGGCTTTTTTAGCCTCGTCTAGGTTAAGAGATACGTTAGGGTCGGTAAGAATACCACCGATGTTAATTCCGAGATTAATGTCATCTCCTTTGCTCCAAGAATTGGCACTGATACCAGATTTGCTAAGAATTTTGGCAATCTCTTCTCTTTCTGTAGGAATATTGAGGAGATAGTTCATTTTTTGGTCGAGGCCTTGAGTACCGCCGAAAGATGCAGTTTTTCCGAAAAGTTTGAGTTTGAAAGGATCTACTACTATGTTTCCATCCTTGATATCAAACTTGAAGGTAAAATCCTTTAGAGAAAGTTCATTCCATTGGGTATTGCCTGTTATAGAGTAGATCTTCTTTTGGAAGTCTGACTCCTTAATACCTAATGTTTGAGAAGCAAAAGAACCCTTACCATTGATGCTGCTCATTACGGGCGACATAGTGCTGTCTATGTCGGCAACTATATCCAGGCCTATTGTTACCTTGCCTTGAGCTTTTTTAGCGACAGGAATCAGTGAATCGATTGTTGAGAACGAATTAGTGAGTTTGTTTATGTCTACTTCGTTCATGTCGATCTTCATATTGATGAAAGGATGCTTTTCTTTGGCAGTATTGTACTTGCCATTAAGGGCGATAGAACCATCGCACATCTCAATGATTAGATTACTCAGATCGGCTATGCCGTCTTTAACAGATACGCTACCATGTATTTGCTTCATGGTAAGTTTGTCGTAAAGGATAGTGCCGATTTGAGTGTTGAAAGCGAAGTTGACATTCTTAGGTATAAGAATGAGAGACGCGGTAGAATCGACAGCCTCATCAGTTGCTACGGCAGTTGTGTCGTTACTAGAAATGGCCATTAATTCGTTCGCATCTATTAATTTGCTATTCAGAGATAATTTACCCTTTATAGTTCCATCCTTCAATATGTATGGTAGGTAATCCTGAACGGAACCCTTTAGGCTGAAATCACTCTTGCCAAGTTTTATCTCTAGTGGGTCGAGAACTAATTCTGCTGGTGAGAATGCTAGTTTAGCCTTTTCAACGTCAACTCCATTAGGAAGTGCTGAGCCCTCGAAATGGAACTTATTGAGAGCCAAGGTGCCCTTAGCGATAACCTTCTCGTAATTCTCACTTTCTATCGCCTTCATATCTGATGCAACGTTGAGATTCGCATCAACTATTCCTGAGATATTCATACTATCGAGTGGGATAGCGTCCATGAGAGAGCTAAGATCTATCTTTCCAAGGATAGAAGCCTTGAAAGTTGGATTAGAAATAGGCTTGGTGAGGTTAAGAGTTGCGTCGAAAGGATTTTCGCCGAGATTAAAATGGAACTTATTTACATCAACAACGGTTAAGTCGGCAGAACCACTTGGGTTATTAACGACGACATCTACGTTGATATTATTTAAAGTCTTAGGGAGATCAGGGTACTTAACGCTGGCATTGACGATTTTGAGAGCAGCTTCTAGTGCTGGAATATTCTCCATATCCTTGTATATGCCCTTAGCTAAGACGTATAGTTCGAAAGCACCATTAGTCTGTAAGCCCTCTACATCCTTTATGTAAGCTTCAGGAATCAGAGACCAAATTGTGCTGAACTGTGTTTCTTTTGCCTGGAGCTTAAGGTCGGTCTCTATAGAGGTGCTATCAAGCAATTGTACATAGCCGTCGAAAGCCAAAGGGATGCCGGCGAACATAAGAGTATTCTCGGCAAATGTGTACTTATTATTGACTAAGTCTGCATTGATATCGGCATCGAAATCTACGCTTGCATTCTTAAGGAGAGATGTTCTATCCATCCAGAAATTGAGAGATTCGATGTCGAGAGCCAACTTGAGGTCTGCTATATCCTTTACGAAATCTCCGCTAAGTTCCAAGTCGAGATTCTTTATGTATGCGGACATAGGGGCGGTATGGTCGATATACGCCAGGTTGGCATCAGTAATAGATATACGTTTTAGGTTAAGGTTCAGAGGTTCGCTTGCGGTTGTGTCTGCTACTTCCTCTACCGAGCATGTATCTGCTGCGAGCACGTCCCAATTGGCGATGCTATCTGTACCTATGATACCTCTAGCTATAGGCCTTTCAAGGATAAGCTCATTGACTTTGATTTTACCGTCTATAGCCTCCCAGATATCTATGTCGGCTTTGAATTTGCCAACATACAACAGGGTATCACTTTCGAAGTTTCCCTTTGTTTTTACGAGAAGATTTTCCATGCCTGCTTGAAGGTCAGGAAAACTGCTGAAGATAGACAGAGAAAAACCTTCCCAGTCTACCGATACCTTTTCTTGAGTGTACTCGCTAATAATATTCTTTACGGCATCTTCTATTTTGTCGCTAAAAGCGAAGGGAACAATAAATAGTAGAGCTACAATGCTAAGTAGCGTTATGCCTACGATTTTGAGTAACTTTTTCATGAGTCTATTATTGTTTGGATTATTTCAACAATTCACTATCCTTAATGATGAAAGGTTTTACTCGATCTTCTGGAACGAACTTCCAGTTGTTGTAAGAAGGAAATTCGATTTCGTCCATAGATTGGAGATCTTCAAGCGTAAGACCTCTCAGATCACGTAAGATTACCTTTAGCAATCGTTTTTCTATTTCTGCCTTGCTTAGCCCGAGTCCCTGCATAAGGTGACCGCCACCGCCATTATATCTGTAGCTATTCATAGCTACGGTATAAATCTTATTTGGGTCGAAAGGCTCTCCATTAGACATCCTTAAGATACTGATGCGTTCTCCGTATGGTTTAAATGGGTTTACGGTGTAGTCTATACCTACTGCCGTATCGAAATTGAAGTACTCATTCTTTACCCAATTATCCTCGTTGAGTATGATCAAATGCCCGGTTTCGTCAGGGTTACATACCCAACCATTGTAGCTGTATTCCAGGTACCGTTTTATTTCGTCGCCTGAGAGTGATATTTCATTAAGAGTGTTCTCGTATCTATATATATTGAACATATCGCCTACTGAGAGTTCACCCTTTTTGATATTGGCGTTAAGTCTAAGCGGTGCAGTGAAGCTGATCTCAGCTCCTGTGTGTTTCAGCATAGTATGGTGAACTATGTCTTGGAACTTGCTGCTGCCGAAGAGCGCCTCATTTGAAGATATATTCTCCTTGATAGTACCTACAATAGTAGATGAATAATCGCGTATCTTCTTTTCCTTGTCAGCAAGTTTAGCCATCACACTCTTAGAAGGTTCGTATTCCTCTACAGAAACGAGACGAGATTTTACTATTGGTCGTTCATTGCCATTGAATTGTAAAGTGAGATGTCCGACCTTATGTGCAGCTGTTCCAGCATCAACTAGAGGAAACTTATGGCCACTTGGGCTAGTTACCATAGGTGTGTAGTATTTGTGGTCGTGACCTATCAAGATACAATCGAAGCCATCTACCTTTTCTGCTACAAGCATAGATGCGTTTTCGTTTTTATCTGTATCGGCATCAGAGTTGTTGTACGTATAATCGTATCCAGAGTGGAAGAGACCAATGATGGCATCTGGTTTTTCATTCTCCTTTACGTAATTGACCAATTTTTGAGATGACACAATCATATCTTCGAAATCCATACCTTCCCAATACTTCTCCTGTAGCCAAAAAGGTATATGAGGTGTGATCTGTCCGATTATAGCTATTTTCTTACCGCCCTTCTTAACTATAGTATATGGTTGGAAGTATGGTGTTCCATTATCCTTACGGATAGCATTGCCAGCCAAAACTGGCATATTCAGTTGAGAGAATACGCGATCGTAGACGCTATGCCCCGTTTCAATGTCGTGATTACCGACAGCAATTGCATCGTATTTAAGATGATTGTACATGTCTGCGATGACATGAGTGTCTGTTGTATCAACGAAGTTGTAGTAGTACACTGCAGGAGTGCCTTGAAGTATGTCGCCTGCATCTAATAGAAGGACGTTTTCGGCTGTGTCTCGGACCTGTTCAATATAGCTTGCTGCTTGTGCCAAGCTATGGTTTGTAGGTCGTCCAGTTATATAATTATATGGAAATAAGGCACCATGGACATCAGTTGTGTAGATTAGTTCTATAGTAGTGTTAGATGGGGAGCAACTCAGCATAATAAGTATGCTGATGACAGTTAATGGTATAATTAAGAGACGTTTCATTAATTTTTAATGTCTTATAAACAATCCTTTTACGACGTTTGAGTGTAGAAGGTTTGTTTTAAGGACATAAAAAAAGGCTCCGTTTCCCAACGCAGCCTTAACGCGAATATTTAGTTAGTCTATGCACACAACTATTGTTGTTACTGATGCAAAGTAAGCTATTATTATTTACTTGGGTTTTCTCGTTCGTTACAAAAGTATTGCCATTTGTGTCATTTGTGAATTTGTTGAGATTATACAAATGTGAAAATTTGATGTGGCATTATATTGATTGACAGTATTTTAGGCTGTGTATGTAACAAGGAGAAAAGTTTTTGCTGATTTGAAAGGTACTCTTTTTCAGAGAGGCTAGTCTTGTTCGATATGAAAAAAAAGAGCGAGCAGCCTTAGCTACTCGCTCTTGATAGTATGTGTTGGTTTTTGGGTTATGTAATAACTCTTGTGATACAATAGTGTTGATACTAAGTGTAAATTTAGAGCATTACTATAATCTTACTCTTTGTAACGTGAGTTAAGTATTTCGATAACCTCATTTGTGATGTCTACACCTGGTGCGCTCCAAAGAACATTGTCGCCCATGTTATTAGAAAGGACGAGGCTGTAGCGAGTAGAAGCGTACTCTTTGAGGAAGTTCTGAAGTGTATCGTGGAGCTGAGAACTGAGTTTAGCCTGTTCATCAAGAAGTTCCTTAGATAGGCGGTTGTCGAGTTCCTGAAGTTCCTGCTGCTTCTTTTGGAGACGATTTTGCTCCTGTTGTGCGCGCTCCATAGATAGGAAAGCGTTATTTTGAACCTTACGTTGGAACTCAGCTGCGTCTTGTTGGAGTGTGCGATACTTTTGATTGAAGTCAGCGCGAGCTGCCTCTTCCTTGCTCATGATTCGCTCGTTGAGCTTTTGAGCCAACTTGTAGTTGAGAATCAAGCTATCAGTATTGATAAATGCTACTGTTTGACCAGCTGCTACTGGTGCTGCGCTTTGCTGTGGAGCCTGATTAGCGCAAGCTGAAAGGAAAAGTCCCGCAACGAGACCAAGACCAATCGACTTAAAGATATTCTTCATTGTATAAGTTATTTGACTTAATTATTATGCATTCTTTGAGATGGACGAGAATGTATCGTCGGTCAAGAAAGCGCCGCAAAGGTAGTAAATATCTTTTAACATACGACAATACAAATGTACTTTTTGTGTTTTGTTAGAAGGCTCATTCATTTGGCCCTACAATCAAACGTGTACATTCCCTACAATAATATAACATCAAATGTATCCATTCTGCAATTCTGGAATATTTTGCGACCATACTTTCCTCAGTAATACCAATGCCTATCCCCCTCCAAACACATACGCACGTCATACGCACATCATACGCACGTCATACGCACAAGCAAAATTTTCCGTGCCTTCGCTGCTATCTTTTTTGGAAGGAGAGTGCTCCGTCTGCACTCGATCTGCACTCGGTCTGCACTCGGGGAAGACCTTAGTTGCTCGCAAATTTTTGTATTGTTGCTGTGTTGTTGGGTTGGGTTATTGCGCTTCTGAGACGGAGCACGCTCCGTTTGTACGGTAGGGATATACTCGGGGAGGACTCTTGTTGCTCGCAAAAATTAGTTGAAATAACGGTGAAGTGTTGTTCTAATTTATTCTGTCTTTTTGATAAGTGATGTTTGTGGTGTTTGTAGTTTTGACAATTGTTAGGATATTTTATGCAAAAAACGTGTCCATTGTTGGTGCTTTGTTTAGCTGTTGATGGTTTCTTTTTTGCTCTTTGTAACATTTTCTTTTTCTCTTGTTGCATTTTCTTTTTGCAAATCGTTGATATACAATAGTTAATATATTGGTATTTGCGACTTTATAGAAGAGCCTATTCTGTTTACATTAGTTAACGATTTGAAAACAAATGGTAACGTGCGTGAAAAGGTGTTGTATGTAATTGTGCGAAATTTGCATTTGACAAATCGTGCAAACATACTAACCAAAAAGCGTGAAAAAACAGAAGTAAGGAATTAAACAAAAAAGAACAGAAAAAAGCTTCGAGGTAGGAAGTGTGAAGGGGGTTCGCTTTCGCATCTTGATGGTCAGGAACAATTTATTTAAAAC
>JAKSLC010000078.1 GCA_024401415.1 Bacteroidales bacterium
ACGCTGAATGCTCTGGATGATAATCTTCTTAGCCTCTTTGTTCGCGTTGATTTTAGCCTCGTCCATAATGTCGTTAACGTACGACATCGCCTCTGTACGAGCCTCAGCTTTCAAACTCTCTATAAGCTGCTCTTTAGCTTGAGCACTGCTCATGCCTGTGATCGACTCAAGTTTTTCTATGCTCTGCTTGTGTAGTTTCTCTATGTCTTCTTTGCGACGGTCTATCGTCTCTACCTGCTTGTCTAATTTCTCTCTTGCTATATCCAACTCTTTTGAACGACGCTGAAGTTCATTCGATTTTTGGTCTACGCTCTGCTCCTTTTGGCGAATTCTGTTCTCCGCTACAGCCATCTTCTGGTTGCGCTGGTTAATCTCTTTCTCGTTCTCCGCCTTCATGGCTAGGAACTTCTCTTTCGCTTGGAGTATCTTGTCTTTCTTGATTACTTCAGCCTCAGCCTCAGCTTCGCGAATAATCTTCTTGCTACGGCTCTTAAGTGCTGTATTGAGAAGAAGCCAAACTATTCCTCCGCCTACAACAAAACCAATTAGAGCTGCTATTATTGTTATAATGTTCATTATGCTTAGTTTTGTATATTGTTTTTTACTCTACTATATCTATAAAAATAATTAATGCGCTATGCAACTATATGTGCAATCACGCTTATTCCTTTGCGTAATCACATCAGCTGCTATAGCGCGGTGTTAGCTATAAATGTATGTACTAAGAGGTCGAAGTGTACTGTTTGGGTACTATTCAACACTCTGTAATATTTCGTCCAATCTCTGTTCGAGACTAACCAACGAACTCGTTATCTGAGCCTCTTGGTTGTTATCTTTTTCCTCAAAGCATGTAGCTATTATCTCTACTGCTGCGTAGACCAATAGGTCCTCTGAGGCGAGTTTGGTTCCTTGACTCGTTTGAGCAAACTGTCCCACTCTTTCAGATAGCCGTTTCGCTGCACGGCGAAGGGCACTCTCCCATTCATCTCTCACTGTGAGAGAGTATTTTTTGCCGAGTATCTCGAATGTGACGTTACGACCTTTATTTGTCTCGTTTGTTTCGCTCATTGATTCAGTAGCGCAATGCACTTATCTATTTCCCGCACTAGCTTTTCTATTCGTTTGTGAGCCGCCTCTCTCTCCGTCTCTGAACCTCCGCCTGCTAGCCCCGAAACGGTCTTGTAAATATTAAACCTGTCCGTAATATCACCAAGTTTCCGCTCACTGTCTTCTAAAGCAGCACGCAATCGCTCATTCTCCTGCTCTAAAGACACGTTCTTTAGACGTTGCTCTTCGTAGCGCGTAAGTAGTTGATTAACTTTGACTTCAAGTCTATGAACTATTTGGACGCTAGAGTCACTCATTGAAACGAATAATTTTATGCGATTGCAAAGTTAATATGTTTTTAGTTATTTCCAACTTTTTTAGAAGAAATTTACGATTGCAAACACGGTTATTTTGCACAATTTTCTCAACACTCTCTCATCTTCAAAATCATCTCATTTCTCATTACGACCATAGCCGCGAGCACACTTCCCTTGATGTGGAAACTGGGGCGATTTATAAAAAATTACGATGAACAAAGGAGATCCCCGAGTCTTCTCCGAGTCTTCTCCGAGTATAGCCCGAGTCTGCATAAATAAAAAATTTGCGATGAACAAGAGTGCTCCCCGAGTGCTCATAGGGTGCTCCCTGAGTGCTCAGCTCTTGTCGCGTATGCTCTCTATATCGTAAGTCAAAAGCCAAAAAATGAATTTCCAGATGCATAAATGCCCTATTTTATCTCTTTTTATTACCTTTGCTCTGGTTTATGGAAAAGTTTGATGTCGTTATAATAGGCGCGGGTTTAGGTGGCCTCCAATGCGGTTTTATCTTGGCCGACCACGGTATGCGCGTTTGTATTTTGGAGCAAGATGCCCTTATCGGAGGTTGCTTGCAGACTTATCGTAGAGCTGGCCTCCCTTTGGATACTGGGTTCCATTATATCGGTGGACTCGACGAAGGACAGGTCCTTCATAAGATTTTCGGCTACTATAATCTCCTCGATCTGCCTTGGGTGCGCTTGGATGATGATTGCGCCGATGTCGTTATTATCAAGGGTAAAAGGTATTGCATCCCTCAGGGGTATGATAAGTATGCCGCAGCCCTTAAGTCTTATTTCCCTTCGCAAGCCGCCGGTATCGATGAATGGGTCAATATGATGAAGCAGGTGGGCGAGGGTATTTTCCATAGCTTGGAACCTCGTTCTGCTGAAAGCGTCTTCAGTCAGTCTCTTTTCGCTCGTGGCGCATACGAGTACCTGAATTCTATTATCTCTGATCCTCTTCTTGTCGATGTCATATCTGGACCCGCTTTGAAGATGGAACTTCATGCAGATAAGTTGCCTCTGTATACTTTCGCTCAGATCAATTCTTCTTTTGTCCAAAGCGCTTATCGTATCAAGGGCGGTGGTATGCAGATCGCCGAACGTTTGCGAAAGGGTATTGAAGAGAAGGGTGGAGTGATTAAGCGTAATGCTAGGGTTACTCAGATATTGGGCGCCGAGGGTCACGCTACTTCCGTAGAGGTCAATGGTGGCGAATATCTGGTCGAGGCTGATAAGTTTGTTAGCGATATTCACCCTGCAGCTACAATGTCTCTTATGGAGGAGAGCGGCTTGGTTCGTAAGATTTATCGTAAACGTATATATGGTCTTCAGAATACTTTCGGTATGTTTACGACTAGCCTGATTCTTAAGGAGAATACCGTTAAGTATCAGAATAACAATATCTATATCTATCGCAATAATGATCTTTGGCACTTGGGCGATAATCTGGTGCCTGATAAAAGGGTGGACTCTGCTCTGATTTCGTTCGTTCCCGCAGATAAGGGCGATGTTTCTTTTACTCGCAACATAGATATCCTAACTCCTATGAATTGGTCTATGGTGGAGCGGTGGTTTGGCACGAAAGTTGCATGCCGTGGTGATGAGTATGAAGATCTGAAGCGTGTAGTGGCTGAAAATAGTATAGATTTGGCTGCCGAGTGCTTGCCTGAATTGAAGGACGCAATCTCGGATGTCTATACTTCTTCTCCGCTGACTTACACAGATTATACTGCCACAGCTCAGGGGTCTGCGTATGGAATACAGAAGGATTTCAATAACCTGATGTTCACGCTCCTTACTCCTCGTACTCCTGTCGATAATTTGCTCCTTACCGGTCAGAGCCTTAATCTGCATGGTATATTGGGTACAAGTATGACTTCCTTCTTTACTTGCGCCGAATTGGTGGGGACAGATCGTTTGACAACAATTTTGATGAAATAATGTATAAAGACAAAAATATTTAAATGCAATGAAACGTATATTGTCAGTAGTATCACTAATATTTTGTAGCCTCTCTGTAATGGCTCAACTTCAGAATGCCAATGAAGTTACTCTTGGCGAAATCGCTAAGGCTAATGAAAAGATTTCTTCTATACAGTGCCCTTTTACTCGTACTCAACAAATGGAGGGTATGACTAAGGCTGCTTCTTCTGATGGAAGTTTCTTCTATGTTAAGCCTTCTCAGTTGGCAATGGTTTATGCCGATGGAGAACTTTTCGTTATCAATAACGACCAGGTTGCCGTAGGTAAGGAGGGTAAAACTAGAAATCTTAAGGCCACTAATAAGCACGTCGAGGATCTCGCTTCTACTCTTCTCGCTTGTATGAGCGGTAAGGTTGCTACCCTCAATGGTACTCTCAAGAAGACCGATAAATCTGCTAAACAGATTGTTTATACTATCTCTGTAGATTATAAAATGGGTCGCAGCAAGGTGACGGAGTTGGAACTTAAGTATGATAAGAGCGATCTTACTCTATCTTCTCTTAAGTTTACCGAACAGGATGGTAGCTATACTACTTATGAGTTGAAAACCAAGTCCTTAAACAAGGAAATCCCTGCAGAGAAATTTATTACGAAAAAAAATAAGAGAGACAAGTAACCTTTAGACTACTTGTCACATATAACGGAGTGAGTTACGGGTGAGTTACATAGCGACGTGATGTCGTGTAACATAGGAGAGGACGCCCGTGACTCTTTTTTTGTTTTAATATGGTTGGTTAGTTTTTAAGAGTGCTATTTTTATTTTCAATTAAATCCGTATATATTTGCGTTGTTCCTATTTACATATCCAATAACCAACTATAGCATGAAATTACCTTTTATTACCAGAAATCTTGAACGCTTGCGTAATCGTAGTTTGCGTTTTATTCTGCTCGCACCATGGATTGTTGTGATTGTTTATTTCATCTTGAGTAGTCAAGGTATAGGTCTGATTGTGCGTACCCATCTCACTGATTACTCCTCAGACCTCGTTAATAAAAAGATGGAGGCAGTCAATACCACTCTTGATGCATTTAGTGCTAATCTTCGTCAGGCAGTAGATTATCAGCGTTACTCAGATTATTTTAAGGGCCTTACCGTGGATATGAATTTCAACGACCTTAATTATAGCTTGAGAAGAACGGCTGATGGCTTCGGAATCCCTGGTTATGTCGTGACTACTCTTGATGGCGATATCGCTGCCGCTCATAATAATACCTTGTTCGATCGTTCAGAACTGAGTAAGGTGGTCGACTGGGTGAAGGTTCACGATTATACAGAGGGTTTCGCCCATTTGTATAAGAATGCTAATTGCCAATTCGCCGCAGCTTTAGTTAAGCGTGACGAATTACCCGCTGCAATAGTTATTTATATTGGTTACTCTTCCGATAATGTCAATTATCTGAATAAACACAAGATGCAGCATCAGGTGGAGTTCCTTACTTTCGACGATAATAAGTTCGTATGTACTACCGACTCAAATGTGGTCTCTGCTGTGTTGCATCCAGATATGGTAGATGCTCTTTGTAAGAATCAGACATCTTGGGTTGGTGAATATGAAGCTAATGGCCAAAGTTTTATTGCCGCAGCTTTGCCTTTCAAAAAGTACGATACAGGAGCTACTGTCAGTACTTTACTCCTCGGAATCGATGATAGTATTGTGTCTGACCCTATCAGCAAGATTCGTACTCTGATTCTTCTGAGTATTCTTGGCGCGGTATTGCTGATCTTATTCGTGATTTGGATTACTAATGAGTATATAACTCGCCCTATTAAATATCTGACTCGGATTTCTCAAGTTATCGCAACTGGTAATCTCGCATATCACATTGAGGATAAGGTTTCTGCTAAGGAAATTGTTAATCTCAATAGAAGTATCAATGACATGAAGCATAAGATTCGTGATGTCGTTGCTCCTATCGTAGAGAATAATGAGTCAATAGTTAATACTATTAACCAGGTGTCTGCCTCTTCTGCCGATATGTCCGCTTCCGCTAACAGACAGGCAGCCTCTCTCGAGGAAATATCTTCTTCTATGGAGGAGATGGGGGCTAATATCCAGAATAATATGAATCACGCCGTAGAAACAAATAAGATTTCTGAGAATATCTCTAGCCTTATTCAGAATCTCGGCGTCTCAAGTAAAAAGAGTTACGAAGCTATTAATAATATCGCTGAGAATATCGTCGCTATTAATGAGTTGGTAAAACAGACTAATATCTTGGCTCTGAATGCATCTATTGAGGCTGCTCGCGCTGGTGAGCAGGGTAAGGGTTTCGCTGTCGTCGCTAAGGAGGTCGGTTATCTGGCTAATGAAACTCATGATACAGCAGATGGTATAAATCTTACCGCTAATTCATCTATAGCTGAGGCTGAGGTGGCGTATAATAATGTTAATGACCTTTTGCCTAAGATTGAGCAGGTCGTATCTCTTATCAAGGAGATCGCTACAGCTTCCGTAGAACAGAATTCAGGCGTGGCTCAGGTTAATTCTGCTATTCTCGACTTAAATAATGTAACTCAGAGTAATGCAGCTACAGCCGAGGAGTTGGCAGCTAATGCTCACGAACTTCAGCGTATTCTGCATCTCATAGCAGATTCCGTTAAGGTATTTAGACTTTGATTCAACTGTTGTCTTAAATATACACATTAAAAAAAAACGATTTATTACGATGAATAGAGTCATTATAGTATTGTTTTTACTGATGCTTGTCAGTAGTCCTTCTTTCGCTCAAAGCAAAAACTCTAAGAAGGATTTCAATACTTATTATGTGACAAAAGCAGAAGAGGAAGTTGCTAAACATAATTTCAATAATGCTTTGGAGCTGGTTGAAATGGAGTTGAAGTCTAATCCTACTAACCATAGGGCTCATTATATCTTTTCTGTTTGTCAGATTAATCTTCACAATATCTCTGCGGCTTTGTCTAGCATTAATAAAAGCCTTGAGTATTTGAATAAGAAGGATGACTCTTTCAGATATGCGGAGTATTTGGCATGGCGAGGCGAAGTGTATAGCGTTTTGGGTGATACAGTGAGAGCTTTAAATGATTTGTCTAAATCTATAGATATTTCTCCAAATAATTTCGCGTACGAGTATCGCGTCAATGTCTACCTTGCTCAGAAAAAATATGATCTGGCTACTTCTGATGCCAATGGTCTGATCGAGTATGATCCTGCTAATGCAACTAATTATGCTATTTTGGCAAAGTGTTATGCTTGTCAGGGTAATTATGATGAGGCTATCAAAAATGCTAATTTCGCTATCAAGTTAAATGCTCAGAATGATGAGTTCTATATCAGTCGTTGTTCTTATTATGAGCAGAAAAAGGATTATACTAAAGCCGCGAAGGATATTATCTCTGCTATAGTTTCTGGCAACTCTGTTACTTATGATAAGTATCAGGTCGTTTCTAATGCAGCTGTTAATTATTTGCCACAACTTGAAAAGGAACTAAAGCGTGCCATATTTCTGGCAAAGCACGAAGGGGCTCGTGTTTTTCAGTATTACTTGGCCGAGGCTTATCGAGTGGCAAATATGGATGAAAAGGCTATTCCTCTGTTTTCTGCTATGTTGGAGGATGACCAGAATACTAATATAATGGCTCGTATGGCCGCTTGTTATCAGCATATCGGTCAGTATGATGAGGCTTTGTCTATTCTTGAGAAGGCTTTAAGTATCGAAGAGGGGCAGGAGTCAAATGAATCTGTGGTCCAATGGTTTACTTCCTTGAAAATAGCAATTCTTGATGATGCAGGTCGTTCTCAGGAGGCTATAGATATCCTCTCTGATATCATTGATAATAAGGTGCCCGACGCAACTACTTATTACCGCCGCGCTTGGATTCGTCAGTATCAGGGCGACTATCAGGGAGCTATTGATGATTTTTCTCAAGCTATATCTATGGATCCCGAAAATCAAATTCATAGTATGCTTACTAGAGGAAATCTGCGCCGTATTACAGGCGACGAGGCCGGAGCAAATGAGGATTTTGAGTTTATAGTTGATTTAAGGAATGACGATGGCGAGTTCATTAGTGCTAGTATGTTCGCTTATCATTACTTGGGCAATGATCAGAAGGCTGTCGAGGTACTTAATGCTTTGTTGGCAAAGAATCCCGATATGGGCGATTTCTATAATGCCGCTTGCTTGGAATCTTTGATGGGTAACAAAAGTATGGCTATAGCTTATCTTGATTCTGCGTTTAATAAGGGGTATAATGAGTATGTTCACATCAGTAGAGACAGAGACCTCGATAATATCAGAGATTCTCAGGAGTTCAAGGATTTGATTGCTCATAATATGTCTAAGCAACAGGAGAAGCGTAATCATAAGGGATTAATGCTTGTGAAGTCTACTGTAGATGCCGAGTCAGAGGAGAAGGTGGTGGAAATTCCTTTTACAAAGGATGGTAATATGTGCAAGGTCAAATGCCAGGTTAATGGGTTGCCTCTGCATTTCATATTCGATACTGGTGCTTCCGATATCTCAATATCTAGTGTCGAGGCTTCGTTTATGTTCAAAAATGATTATCTCTCTCGCTCAGATATTCGCGGTTCACAAAATTACATGACTGCCAATGGCGAAATTTCCACAGGCACAATAGTGAATCTTAGGGAAGTGAAACTTAATGATGTTTTGTCGCTTTCTGATATTCGAGCATCTGTAGCTCACAATCAGTCTGCTCCGCTTCTTTTAGGCCAGTCGGTCTTGGAGCGCCTCGGAAAGATTGAAATAGATAATGAGAAGAAGGTTCTTCGCATCACGTATACTCAAAAGAATAAATAACACCTAGCCTTTATCTTGTTATGAAGAAGTTGTTTATATGTCTGTTAGGTGTTTTCGCAACGTGTATTGGCTCCTTTGCACAGGTAGATCTTTTGCAGTTGGCTCGCGGCGCAGCAGAAGCTAATGATTATGGCCAGGCAGCTCAATATTTAGATCAGCTGCTAAAATCAGAACCTCAAAACGTTGCGGCAATCCATCTTTATGCTCAAATGTATGAGAGGGTAGGACTTCCTGAACTAGGTGCCCAAGTGTATTCGTTTGGCTTAAAATGGGTGACCAATCCTGAGGATAGATTTACTTTGCGTAGGTCTCGTGCAGAATTGCTGTTGCAAATGGGTATTTACCCTAGCGTTATCTTTGAGGCAAAGAAGCTTATAGAAGAAACTGCGGGGAATAAGAATACGGAGTCGTATGAGGATTATGTTCTTTTGGCTAAATCTTATCTGATGCTAGGGGATACTGTATCTGCAATATCTACGCTGCAGAATGATAAAATGCGTTTTTATCGCAATCCCGAGATACATGTGCAGTCGTTACTTACTCAAATAGTATCGGAGAAAAAGATGGTTCCCCAGACTGAAAGGGAGTTGAAACGTCTTGAAAAGGCTCTAAAGTCTTATAGCAATCATGTCACGGCTAATCCTACTGAGATAGAAGCATATTATTTAGATGCTGTTTTGTCGGATGCATACTCTGCTTTGTTTTCAGCTAACATTTTGTTGGAAAGATGGGAGACTGTTGCTACGTATTATTGGGAACTTAATCCCAATCACCGGGTAGCATTGATTAGTATGCTCGTTCATAATGAGAAGTGCATTGATGCTATAGCAAATAGTCTAAATATGCGTAAGCAGGAAATGTTGTCTAAGTATAATGGAGATTTCCTGTTCGCAGATTGTTGCTGCCAAGTGGCTGTGATGTACCATCTTAGTAAGAACTATGTTAAGGCTGTAGAGTATTATTTCAAGGGACAGCATAAGGATGTTGATGTCGAGAATAGATTGATAGGGTTGTCTAATCTGCTTTCGTATGGTTGCCGTTCAGATGTTGTATATAAACTTCTTGATCAACAGGAGAAGGAGATTAATAATATCGCTGATGCTTCTTTGCGTCTTCAGGAGCAGAGATCATTAATGTCTACTCGGGCTTTCTTTTTGTATAATGATGGCAGGTATCAAGAGGCGCTTGAAGCACAGAACCAGGCAGGCTCATCATCATCTGTTCTTATCGGATGTATCTATTTAGCTATGGGTGATAACGAAAAGACTCTAAAGTTTTTGGATGATCTTGAGATTGAAATGATGGAGGAGGAGGCTTGCAATTTGATGTTGACTAAGGCCGTAACCCTTCATAATTTGGGTCGTGAGGACGAATCAAGGGAATTGTATGAGAATTTCATTATCATGTGTGACGATGATAATACAGATCTAGCTGTTGCCTATGCAGCTTTGGGAGATCAAGATAAGGCATATAGTGTTATTTCTCAAGCGTTGGATAAGGATCACAATAATTGTTCTATATTTGTAACGGCGAGCGTTGTCGAATGCAAATTGGGTAATTTCAGTAAGGCTGTGGATTATCTGAAAAAAGCAGTAGAAATAGATGAAATAGAGACTTTTCGGTCTCTTCCGGTCTCTAGCGAAATTAGAGAATGTCAAGAGTTTATAGAGTTTGAAAATTATATCAACCAGAGACGTAAGGCTTTGGGCGAGCAGATTAATACCTTTATACCATCAGATTTGCAGTAGTCATATTACTTGTCCTTGTTGTTCAATCGCTCTCTTGGGCTGTTAAGCCTGTAAGAAGGGAGATTCACAAGGTCGAACGTTTCCAGAGCATAACTGTTGCTGGAGGTATTGATGTTGTGCTGAAATATGGCGATCAGGTCCAGGCTTTCGTCGAAGCTGAGAGTACTATTATCCCTCACGTTAAACTCGATTTTAAGGATAATAATCTCTGTATCTCCGCATCTAAGTTTAAGTATAAGACAAGCAAGAAGATTACTATATATCTTACTACAGATACCACAATATCTTGTATAAATACTCAAAAAGGGAATCATATCAATTCTCAAGGCCTCTTGCAGGCTGATAGACTGGTCGTGAATGCTCGGCAGGCTTCAAATATTAATCTTAATGTAGAGGCACGTCAAATCGATTTACGCATATCTGGCAGCTCTTCTGTCTCCATAATGGGTACTTGTCAGAATACTTATGTGGATATAAGTGATACTTCGTTCCTCTGGACTCACTTCCTCAAAAGCGAAAAACTCGACCTTTTCGCAGATTACTACTGCCATTGTAAGGTCTTCGCTTCTGATGTTATCTCTATAAAGGCTACTAATGGCACAAATGTTGAGTATATTTGTGAAAGAGGCGCTGATAGAACTATAGATTTTGATAATACAACAAGGGTCGTAAAGGTCGATGAGTAAGAGAATTACTGAATTTTGACCCCATATATTGTTACTCGTTGGAAAATGTCTAACTTTGCAATGCCTAAAAGGCACACTTCCTACAAGATATAACACAGATACAAAATCAAATGAGTCAGATTTCAAATCGTTTGCTTTCTCTCTCTGAGTCTGCAACACTTGCAATGTCTCAAAAGAGCCGTGAGTTACAAGCTCAGGGCCTCGACATTATTAACCTCAGTGTAGGTGAGCCAGATTTCAATACTCCAGATCACATTAAAGAGGCTGCTATTAAGGCTATCAATGATAACCAGACTCACTACCCTCCAGTACCAGGTTATCCTGAGCTACGTAAGGCAGTGTGCAATCGTCTTAAGCGAGCTCTCGACCTCGATTATGATTTCAATCAGGTAATTATCTCAGCAGGTGGTAAGCACTCTCTCGCGAATGTTATCATGGCTGTAATCAACCCAGGTGATGAGGTTATCCTCCCAGCTCCTTATTGGGTATCTTATGCCGAACTCGTGAAGCTCGCTGAAGGTAAGAATGTAATTATCGAGGCAGGTATCGAGCAGGATTTCAAGATTACTCCAGCTCAGCTCGAGGCTGCTATCACAGATAAGACACGTATGTTCATCATCAACTCGCCTTCTAACCCTACAGGTTCTATGTACTCGAAGGCTGAACTCCGTGCTCTCGCTGACGTTCTCGTTAAGTATCCTAACATCATCGTTCTCTCTGACGAGATATACGAGATGATTTCATACGAGGAGAAGCACGCTTCTATGGCTCAGTTCGCTGACCTCAAGGATCGTGTCGTTCTTTGTAATGGCCTCTCTAAGGGCTATGCTATGACTGGCTGGCGTATGGGTTACATCGCAGCTCCACTAGACATCGCTAAGGCTTGTAACAAGCTTCAGGGTCAGATGACTTCAGGTATCACATCTATTACTCAGGCTGCAGGTATCGCCGCTCTCAATGGTTCTGATGAGCCTTCTTTGAAGATGACAGCAGAGTTCAAGAAGCGTCGCGATATGCTCTACGACCTCCTCAAGCAGATTCCAGGTCTCAAGCTCAATAAGCCTACTGGCGCCTTCTATTTCTTCCCAGATGTTACATCTTACATCGGTAAGTCTTACAATGGTAAGAAGATGGAGAATTCTATGGATCTCGCTATGTATCTCCTCGAGGTTGGCCATGTAGCTACAGTTGCAGGTTCTGCATTCGGTATCGAAGGCTATGTCCGCCTCTCTTACGCAGCATCTACAGAGAAACTTATGGCTGCTGCAGAGCGCATCAAGAATGCATTGGCAGATTTGAAGTAATTCAAACCTACTATAATATAAGAAGGGATGTATCCGTCGAGGATGCATCCCTTTCTTTTATATCCGTTTGATGAACAAAATACCCTCACCACCATAGCTCTCAAAATTCGCATAGTAACAATTTTTCCCCACGCCAAATAAAAAAATTGCGATGAAATAAGGTCTTCCCCGAGTCTAGCCCGAGAGTAGCAGTAGCCCCACCGTAGAGACGGAGCGTGCTCCGTCTGCAAAAACAAATACAAAATTTACGATGAACAAAGAACTTCTACATAAGGTGCACATAAGGTGCTCATAAGGTGCACACCGAGTACAGAGCTTTACCACCTCCGTCTGCAAAAACAAATACAAAAATTGCGATGAACAAAGGAGCATTGTAAGACTACTAAATGTTTTCCATGATACTAAACACATACGACCATAGCCGTAAGTTCACCTCCATTTGGTGGATCTAATAGTTAGTGCTGACCCTATTTCTTCCTGTCGCGCTTGCGAATAAATGCCCTGTAGTTCTTCGAACGTTGCATGATATGTCTCACATAAGATACCGTCTCCGTTCCTCTGCAATATCCATGCTTCACATTCTCTTTGTCCGAAATGACGGTCGGATTGGCTTTCATAAGTAGCGCTTGCTCCACAGACCCTTCCCAAATGGTGGTGTCCCTGTCAAATTTTCTCGCCAGTCGTATCGCATCCATCACATGCCCCAATCCCACATTGTATGCCGCAAGCGTAAATGATAGCCTCTCCGCTTTGTTCGGAACATAGCGCGTAAGTCTCTTGTCAAGCCAAATCAGATAGTTTATGCCAGCAGCTATGTTCTGCTCTGGGTCTTTAAGGTCCTTAGCCCCAAAGCGAGTGC